>JAFZLB010000086.1 GCA_017551665.1 Lachnospiraceae bacterium | reverse complement strand
TGGCTTTCGCGCGGACACCTACTGGTCCAAGGAGTGTGCCGTCACACCAATGCCTGTCCATTGTACAGCTTTAGCAATGAAAACGGTTAGTCCTAACTGGCTGTTAGGTATCTAACCACCACAACCTTATTGTAGGAGGAGCGTGAGGGGAATGGATATGAATGTCAGAATTCCGGTGCGTGAGCAGGAAGCGAAGGCACGGGCGAAAAACTTTGAGGAAGTCTGCTACGGTTACAATGAGGAAGAGGCAAGGGCGGAAGCGTCGCGCTGCTTAAACTGCAAGACACCGCGCTGTGTCGGCGGCTGCCCCGTTTCCATTGACATCCCGCGCTTTATCATGCAGATCAAGGAAGGCGATGTGAAGGGCGCATATCAGACGCTGTCCCTTTCCAGTGCCCTGCCCGCCGTCTGCGGCAGGGTCTGTCCGCAGGAAACCCAGTGCGAAGGGGTCTGCGTCCGCGGCATCAAGGGAGATGCCGTCGCCATCGGCAAGCTGGAACGCTTCGCTGCGGATACGGCCATCGCCATGGGCGAAAAGCCCGCGGTCACCGCAGAGAAGAAGACGCAGAGAGTGGCCGTCATCGGTGCCGGTCCCGCGGGTCTGACCTGCGCCGGCGATCTTGCGAAGATGGGCTACGGCGTGACGGTGTATGAGGCCCTGCATGAGGCCGGCGGCGTGCTGACCTACGGCATTCCGGAATTCCGTCTGCCGAAGGAAGGCGTCGTCGCAAAGGATATCGATAACATCCGCGCGCTCGGCGTGGAGATCGTGACGGATGTCGTCATCGGCAAATCCTTCACGATCGAGGCACTGATGAAGGAAGAGGGCTTTGACGCGGTCTTCATCGGCTCCGGTGCCGGACTGCCGATGTTCATGCACATTCCGGGGGAACAGGCGCTGGGTGTCTTTTCCGCGAACGAGTTCCTGACCCGCAACAATCTGATGAAATCCTTCCGCGAGGATTCCGCGACCCCCATCATGCGTCCGAAGAAATGCGTTGTGGTGGGCGGCGGCAATGTGGCGATGGACGCAGCCCGTACCGCGCTGCGCTTAGGGAGTGAGGTGCATATCGTTTACCGCAGAAGCGACGAGGAGCTTCCGGCCAGAAGAGAAGAGATCGAACACGCCAAGGAAGAGGGCGTTGTCTTTGACCTGCTGACGAATCCCGTGGAAATCTTACAGGACGAAAACGGCTGGGTGCGCGGCTGCAAGTGCATCCGCATGGAGCTGGGCGAGCCGGACGAGAGCGGCAGAAGACGTCCCGTCGAGATCGCGGGCAGCGAATTTGAAATCGAATGCGACGCGGTCATCATGTCCCTCGGCACCAGTCCCAATCCCCTGATCGCTTCGACGACGAAGGGGCTGAACGTCAACCGCAAGGGCTGCGTGGAAACGAAGGAAGAAAACGGTGAGACTTCCCTGCCCGGCGTTTTTGCCGGCGGTGACGCTTCCATCGGCGCGGCGACCGTCATCCTCGCCATGGGTGCGGGGCGGAAGGCCGCGAAGGGAATTGACGCTTATCTGCGGCAGCAGGCGAAAGCGTTAGCGCAATCCATGCCGGAGCCTGTTCCGTCGGGGATGGCGGAACAGGCGGAAAGTATGGTACAATAGTGCCATGCGAAAACCGGCTCGTTTTCTGACGGTTCTTTTGATACTGTTTCTCATAGCGTCCTGCGCGGATGCCGGGACGACGTCCCCTTCTGCGTCCGTCAGCACATCCAACGCAACAACCGAAAGTGAAGCGCCTGCGGAGGAGGAAGCGGAGGATCCCGACGCGGTGCGCTTCTGGTTTGCCGCAAGTGAAAATGGCGCACAGGTCATGCAGCAAATCGTGGAAAAGTATAACGCCTCCCAGGGAGACTTTCGCGTACGGATGACCCTCTACGAAGACGAGAATGCACTGTACGAGGCACTGCAGGCGGCCGTTGCCATGAACCGGCCGCCGGACATCGCTGTTCTGGGACGGGATCGTTCCTTCTCTTTTTACCAAAAGGGACAGACGATGGATCTGAGCGCATTGCTGCAGGGACGCTCCGGTTTTTCCGCCGAGGCGTTTTTTCCCGTGTTTTTAGAGCAGGGAACAGACGGAGAGCAAACCGTCTTTGCCCTGCCGGTCTACGGTACCGCCAATGTGCTGTATTACAACCGGGAGGCCTATGCCTTAGTCAAACTGAAGCCGGAGGATATCTGCTGCTGGCAGGATGTGGCGGAGGCTGCCTACACCGTACAAAGAAGACTGGTCTGCCGGGAAGGCTTTGAACTGCCCTGGGGGTATGAGGCACTGCTGGATGCCGCTTTAAGCAACGGCGGCAGCATTTATTCCGAAGACGGCCGCAGCGTGACGGTCAATACGCCGGAATGGGTGGAGGTATGGGAGCAGTTCCGCGTCTGGATTCATGAGGACAGGCGGATGCGGATTCATTCCGGCGGTCTGGACGACGAATGGCTTGAGTATACCAAGGCCGATCTGCTGGATATGACCTGCGGCGGTTACGCGGGTTCCTCTGCGGATTACGTGGATCTGGATCCGGAAGTGGCCGGTATGCTGCCGCAACCCGCCTGGGATGAGGAGAAAGATGTTTCCTACGGCACCCGCGTGAGCCTCGCGAACATTTTTGCCTATTCGGACGCCGCACACCGGGCGGGTGCAGTGGACTTTCTGCGTTATCTGACCGGTACGCAGGCGCAGGTGAAGTGGGCGACCGGTACGGGCTTTATCGCCGCGAACCGGGAGATCACGAAGGAGAAGGCATGGCAGGAATATCTCAGGGAAAATCCGGATGCGAAGATTCTGATGCGTCAGGGACTGCAAGGCAAACCTTACCCGCCGGATCCCACAGGCGGTGAAATCAAGGATATTCTTTCAAGGGCGGCGGACCGGCTGCTGATCGAAAACATCCCTGCACAACGCGTGCTCGATGAAGCGCAGCAGGAGGCACAGCGCGCCCTGGAGGCGGTGCTGGATCCTCTGCCGGAAGAGGAAACGGAAGAAGGCGCGGAGGAAGCCGGCGAAGCGTCATCGGAAGAAACAGGGGAGGAGACACCGTGAAAAAAGCATTTCTGATTCTCCTCTTTTTGTTCCTTGCCATCGGCGGCGGTTCCTTCTGGATCCGGCAGCGTCTGAAGGCGGATACGGAGGAGCAGCGTGAGACGAGAATCGCGGTGATCTTAAGCGGCAGCCGCGATGACAGGAGTTATTCCCAGGCCTATTACGACGGTATGCTCGCTTACGCCGAATCCGCCGGGAAGGATGTGGTGTTCTATGACTGCGTTTCACCGGAGGACTTTGAAAAGACCGTCCGTCCCGTGCTCGAGGAAGGTTACTGGATCATCATCGGCGATCACTACGGCTATGAACCCTATATCGAGGGGCTGACGGAAACCTATCCCGACGTGTATTATCTCATCGGTTCCGGCACGGGGTATTCCGCCAATCACGCCTCCTTCCTGGGCCGCGTGTACCAGGCAAGATATCTCTCCGGGATTGTGGCGGGGAAGCGCACGGCCACGGGAGAGATCGGCTACATCATCGCGATGCCGATTCCCGAAACCATCCGTCAGGTCAATGCCTTTACCCTGGGCGTCCGGAAGGTCAATCCGGAGGCAAAGGTCTATGTCCGCTTTACGAATGACTGGAATGATGACGAACTTGCGGCGGAGGCGACAAACGCGCTTCTGGACGCGCACAACATCGATGTGCTTTCCCTGCATACAAATTCCCTTGCCCCGCTGTATGAGGCGGATGCCCGGGGCGTGTATCTCATCGGCAACAATTACGATAACCGCGATCTCTTCCCGAAAACTTATCTGACCGCATGCGTCTTCCAGTGGGAGAGTTTTTTTGCGGAGCGCATCAGCGAGTGCGAGCGGCACAAGTTTACGGCAAAACATTACTGGGAGAGCCTGAAAGCCGGGAGTGTGACCCTGGCGCCGCTGACGGGCAATGTCTATTTTGCCACCGGCGATGAGGTGGAGGCCGAGCGCAGGCGGATTCTGAACGGGGAGTTTGACGTGTTTTACGGTCCGGTGACGGACATTTACGGCACCGTCCGTGTCCGGGAGGGGGAAAACCTGCCGGATGAGGAGCTGTTGTACAACATGCATTGGTATGTGGACGGCGTGGTGGTGGAATGACGAAGAAGGTAACAGACAACCGAAGATTCCGTCTTCCCGTGACGATTGCCGTCATGGTGGCGCTGCTTGCGCTGCTGGGCGTGACGCTCTATGTCCAGGTGAATTACCTGCTGAATGTTTACATGGTGGAGCAGGGAAAGAAGCAGGTGGAGACGCTTGCGGAAATCACCGGCAGACAGTTTGAGGGCGAACTGGGGGCACTGTTTGTCGTTGCAAGCGAACTTGGGCGCATCGAGGGCATGCGGACGGAGGCGCTGCGTGCCATTCAGGACGCGGACGCGGACGGGCGCATCGGTGTTTTGCGCATCGGCGGCTCCCCCTTCTACGGCGAAGTCTACAGCATGGATGATTATCCCTGCCTGGAAAGTGCCACCCACGGTGAAAGCGATATTTCTTATCTCGAAGGAAAGGGGCTGATGTTTGCCGTGCCGGCTTTCCGGGGCAACAACATCGCCTATGTCGTGTACCGTCTGTATCCGGAGGAGATGCTGTTTGAGCGCTTCGGTGTCACCGGCTACGGCGGAGAGGGACGCGTGCGCATCATTGATACGAACGACAGGGTGATCGTGGAATCCGTGGCGGCGGATTCCGATGAAACGCTGTTGTATGACGAAGAAAGTGTCACGGGCGGCTTCGAGGAGCTCAACCGGATGCTGTACAGCTCCGGCTCTGCCGCCGTCTTTACGCAGACCTCCGCCGGGGAAATGATGCTCTATGCCGCGGAAATTGATGACAGTCCTTTTTACCTCGCGGGCTATGTGCCGAAGACGGTGGTGATGGAGGGTGTGCAGTACATCAGCATGCTGGTGATTCTTGTCTTTGTCATCCTGGCCGTCATGGTGTTTTTCGGCGGCGGGCTGCTCATGAACTTAGACCGCAGGACACGGGAGAGTGAGAAACTGCGTGAAGAGGCGCGGGTGGCGGAGCACGCCAATGCCGCCAAGAGCGAATTCCTCGCCAATATGTCCCATGAGATCCGCACGCCCATCAACGCGGTGCTTGGCATGAACGAAATGATTCTGCGCGAGGCCTCGAAGAACAAGGCAGCGGGGGACGCGCAGGGAGATAACAAGAGCTTCCGCCGCATCACGACTTTCGCTTACAACGTGGACAGCGCCGGGAAGAATCTGCTGGCCATTGTCAACGATATTCTGGACTTCAGCAAGATTGAGGCCGGGAAGATGGAACTGGTGGAGACGGCCTACAAGCTTTCCTCCGTGCTGAACGATGTCAGCAACATGATTGCCTTCCGCGCCCGCTCCAAGGATCTGAAATTTACGGTGGAGGCGGACGAGACGCTGCCGGATGAACTCTTCGGCGACGAGGTGCGCGTGCGGCAGGTCATCACCAATGTGCTGAACAACGCGGTGAAGTACACGCGGGAAGGCAGCGTGAAGCTGACGGTGGGAAGGGGAGAGGGGTCTTCCGGTACTTCGCAGCAGAAGACGGATGCCGCAGTTCCCGGTCCCGGCGAAACGCTGCAGCTCCTTGTCAGCGTCAGCGATACCGGCATCGGCATCAAGGAAGAAGACCTTGCGAAACTGTTTACGAAGTTTGAGCGTGTCGATACGATACAGACGAAAACCATTGAGGGAACGGGCTTAGGTCTTGCCATCACCCGCTCGCTCCTGGAAATGATGGGCGGCGAAATCAGCGTGGAGAGCGTCTATACCGTCGGCTCCACCTTCACCGTGCGGATTCCGCAGCGCGTTATGGGCAGCGGCTGCCTCGGCAATTTCCGGGAGAGCTTTGAGCGGACGCTGCAGGATCTCAAGACGTATCATGAATCCTTCCGTGCACCGGAAGCGCGGATCCTTGTGGTGGACGATACCGAAATGAACCTGACCGTCATTGAGGGGCTGCTGCAGCAGACGGAGCTGCAGCTGGATACGGCCACAGGCGGGGAGCAGGCGCTTACGATGACAAAGGATACGGCCTATGATCTGATTCTGATGGATCAGCGGATGCCGCACATGAGCGGAACGCAGACGCTGCAGCATCTGCGCGCGCAGGAGGAAGGAATCAATAAAGAAACGCCGGTGATCTGTCTGACCGCGGATGTGGTGCAGGGGGCGCGGGAACGCTATCTTTCCGACGGCTTTGATGATTATCTGACGAAGCCCGTGGAGGGAGCGGCCCTGGAAGCCATGCTGATGAAATATCTGCCGGCGGAAAAGTGCATCCGGGAGACGGTTCCGGTTGACGGGCGCAAGGATGAGACGGCTGCGGAAGAGGAGCGGCCGGCCTTTCTGCCGGAGGAACTGGACTATGCCGCCGCGAAGCAATACCTCGGCACGGACGCAATGATCGAAAAGACGCTCCGGCAGTTTGCGGAAAGCGCCGCTGAAAAGGCCGCGGAAATTGAAACGCTTTTCGCGCAGGAGGACTGGGAGAACTACACGATCAAGGTCCACGCCTTAAAGGGCAGTGCGCGGCTCATCGGTGCGACGGTTCTTTCTGTGCTGGCGGCGCATCTGGAAGAGGCCGGTGTGTATTTATCCAAATGATGCCTGCGGATTGCTGCGCTGCAAGCAGCTTCCGCAATCCTGCCGACATTCGGAATCCGCTAAAATGCCAAAAATACAGGCATTTTGCTACTTCCTCATGTCGGGCGGGTCCCAAGCTCCTGCGCCGATTCATGCAAGCATGATCGTCACAAGAGCTTTTGACCCTGGCAGCACAAAAAACAGGATTGAATTTTATAGCGAACAGGCGTAAGATAAAAAGGTACCGTTGATTGCGCCGGTTCTGGTGCTCGGTAATGCCTTTGCTACCGCGCCTGCGGTCAGCAAAGTCATCAAGGCCATCGCGGGCACGACGAAGACACCGTTCTCCGCGATCCTTGTCGTAACAGCGATCTCCACGGTCTGCTGTTTCGTCAACTGGGGCTTCGGTCTCGTTGTCGGCGCGCTGCTCGCGAAGGAAGTCGCGAAACAGTGCGAAGGCGTTGACTATCGTCTGATCATCGCGGGCGCGTACTCCGGCTTCGTGGTGTGGCACGCCGGTATCTCCGGTTCCATCCCGCTGGCACTGAACACCCCCGGCGAGACACTGGCGACGGTTACGGGCGGCGCGGTTGCTGCCGATGCGCCCATCTCCACGGCGGACACGATCTTCTCGCCCTGGAACCTGCTGATCTGCCTGGCGATCCTCATCGTCATCCCGGTCGTCCTTGCGAAGATTCATCCTTCGCCGGAAGAAACCGTCAAGATCGATCCAGCTCTGTTGAAGGACGATGAGACGGAGTTCCCGAAAGGCACGACGCCTGCAGAGAAGATCGAGAACAGCATCGTTCTCAACGTGATCGTGGGTCTTGCGGGTCTGATCTACCTGGTGCTCTACTTCAAGAAGGCCGGTCTTGACGGTCTGAACCTGAACACCGTTAACTTCATCTTCCTGGTGCTCGGCGTTATCTTCCATAAGACACCGAAGCGCTACGTGCACGCCATCGGCGAAGCGACAAAGGGTGCTGCCGGTATCATCATCCAGTTCCCGTTCTACGCCGGTATCCAGGCGCTGATGACCTTCAAGCTGGCTGCGGATGCGGGCGGCACGGGCAACTCCCTTGCCATCGTGATTTCCGACTTCTTCGTCAGCATCTCGAACACGATCACCTTCCCGGTGTTCACGTTCCTTGCTGCCGGTGTTGTTAACTTCTTCGTTCCTTCCGGAGGTGGCCAGTGGTCCGTCCAGGGTCCGATCATGATGCCTGCGGGCTTGAAGCTCGGCGTCAAACCTGCCGTGACCGGTATGTCCATTGCATGGGGCGATGCCTGGACGAACATGATTCAGCCGTTCTGGGCTCTGCCGGCGCTCGGTATCGCCGGTCTGTCCGCACGCGACATCATGGGATTCTGCGTCATCACGCTGCTGCTGTCCGGTATCATCATTGCCATCGGCTTTATCCTTGTCGGCGCGCTCGGCATCTCTGCTGTCGGTGAAGGTGCCGCGGCTCTGATGACCGTGTTTGCGGTATAAGGATAAGACAGTCAGTTACTGTATGATTGCTAACAAAGGGCGTTCGCGGAATTTTTCCGCGGGCGCTCTTTAATTTTCTTCTTGTACAATACCGCCTTATCCCATATAATGAGTAGGTGTTATGTCAAAACATCTTTTGGAGGTAAATCATGAACGTTTACACAACTGACAAAATCCGCAACGTCGTGTTATTGGGGCATGGGGGCTGCGGAAAAACGTCTCTCGCGGAAGCCATGGCCTATCTCGCGGGACTGACCAGCCGCGTCGGCAAGGTGGCGGACGGCAACACCATCAGTGATTTCGGCAAGGAGGAGCAGAAGAGACAGATCTCCATCCAGACCTCACTGATTCCCATGGAGTGGGAAGGCACGAAGATCAACGTGCTGGACACGCCCGGCTTCTTTGATTTCGTCGGTGAGGTGGAAGAGGCCATGAACGTGGCGGACGCCGCCATCATCGTCATCAGCGGCAAGGCCGGCATCGAAGTCGGTGCGGAGCGCGCCTGGGATCTCTGTGAGAAATACAAGCTGCCGCGCATGATCTATGTCTCGGATATGGACATCGATGACGTGTCCTACCGTCAGGTCGTGCAGGACTTAGAGGACAAATACGGCAAGAAGATCGCGCCCTTCAATCTGCCGATCCGCGAAAACGAGAAGTTTGTCGGTTATGTCAACGTCATTCAGGAAAAGGGCTTCCGCTGGGAAGGCAAGGAAGTCAAGGAATGCCCGGTACCGGATTACAACGAGGAGAATCTGAAGCTGTACCGTGACGCGCTGATGGAGGCGGTCGCGGAGACGAGCGAGGAGTTTATGGACCGCTACTTCGGCGGCGATACCTTCTCCGAGGCGGAGATCCGCTCCGCCGTGCGCCTCGGCGTCAACGACTGCTCCATCGTGCCGGTGACGATGGGCTCCAACACGCTGGTGCAGGGCGTCTTTACGCTGATGGATGATATCGTGAAGTATTGCCCGAGCCCGGATATGCGCAAGATCGCGGGCATCAACTCCAAGACGAATGAGATCTTCGAGGCGGATTACGATTTCTCGAAGCCGAAGAGCGCCTTCGTCTGGAAGACGATGATGGATTCCTTCATCGGCAAGTATTCGCTGATCAAGGTCCGCAGCGGCGTCATTAAACCGGACGACATGCTCTATGACGTGGAAGAGGGCAGCGAGCTGAAGATCGGCAAGCTGTATCTGCTGACCGGCAACAAGGCGCAGGAGATCAGCGAGCTGCATGCCGGGGATATCGGCGCACTGCAGAAGCTCGATGTCAGCACCTCCGATACGCTGTCCACGAAGGCAACGCCCGTGCAGTACGCGAAGATGGATCTGCCCAAGCCCTTCACGATCATGCGCTACCGCGCGGTCAACAAGGGTGATATCGATAAGGTGTCCCAGTCCCTGCAGAAGATGGCGGCGGAGGATCCGACGCTCCGCGTCGTCAACGACGGTGAGAACCGCCAGACGCTGATCTACGGCATGGGAGACCAGCACATCGAGGTGGTGGCCAGCCGCCTGCAGAACGAGTTCAAGGTGCCGGTGGAGCTGATGAAGCCGAAGGTGGCCTTCCGCGAAACCATCCGCAAGAACTCCGATGTGGATTCCAAGTTCAAGAAGCAGACCGGCGGCCACGGCCAGTACGGTCATGTCAAGATGAAGTTTTCTCCCTCCGGAGAGATGGAGACGCCTTATATCTTCGAGCAGGAGGTCGTCGGCGGTTCCGTTCCGAAGAACTACTTCCCGGCGGTGGAGAAGGGACTCGTGGAGTCCTGCCAGTCCGGTCCGCTTGCGGCGTACCCGGTCGTGGGCGTCAGGGCCGTGCTTTACGACGGGTCCTATCATCCTGTAGACTCTTCCGAAGTGGCCTTCAAGGTGGCGACGAGAGACGCCTTCAAGAAGGGCTTTATGGAAGCGGGACCGGTGCTCTTAGAGCCCATCGTGACGCTGAAGGTTACGGTGCCGGATGCCTACACCGGCGACGTCATGGGAGATCTCAACAAGCGCCGCGGCCGCGTGCTCGGCATGAATCCCGCCGGCGGCAAGCAGGTGATCGAGGCCGAGGTGCCGCAGATGGAACTGCACGGCTACTGTACGCAGCTGCGTTCCATGACCGGCGGCGCGGGAGATTATGAGTACGAGTTTGCCCGCTATGAGCAGACACCGTCCGATGTGCAGGAACGCGAGGTCGCCGCAAGAGCCGCGAAGGTCGCGGAGGGCGATGTGGAGGAGTAAATTGTTCATAGAATGCTTGCATTCCTTCGTGAGATATGATATGATTGCCGTGAACGAGACAGAAGGAAATCATTGTCATGAGCAGAAAAATCCGGAGGCTGCGACCTCCGGATTTTTCATTCAGGCCGGTTGCTGTGTCAGTCTCCATCCAGCCATTTGCAGATGTAGTATGCAACAACACCTGCCATAACGGAGACAAAAAACGAGGAAATCATATCCGTCATGAGCCTCACCTCCTTCCTGTAAGGGTGCAGAGGTTACAGCAACGGATAGAGCATAGCATAAAATAAACGAATTGTAAACGTATAATTAACAAATACACAACAATAATAAAACAAGAGGGAATTAATTATGAAATTTCAGGACATGCAATACACCCGCCCCGACAAGGAGCAGGTCAAGGCGCAGATGAAGGAGCTGATCGCGCGTTTTCGGAGCGCGGCGGACGCGGATGCCGCAAAAGAAGTCTTTCGCACATGGGATACGGAGGAGAAGCACCTGATGACGATGCGGGAGCTGGTGAACATCCGCAACGCCATCGACACCCGTGACGAATTCTATGAGGCGGAGGAGCAGTGGTGGAACGAAACGGAGCCGGAGCTGCAGGAATACATGCAGCAGTGGCAGAAGGCACTGGTGGATTCGCCCTTCCGTGCGGCGCTGGAAAAAGAATACGGGAAGATCGTCTTCACAAACGCGGAGATTGCGCTGAAGGCATTCTCGCCGGAGATCATCAAAGAAATGCAGCAGGAAAACGATCTGGTGACGGCCTATGAAAAGCTGATCGCCTCCGCGCAAATCCCCTTTGAGGGAAAGACCTACACCATTTCCCAGATGGCACCCTTCCGTTCGGACAAGGAGGACGAAAGGCGTCTGTCCGCCTGGAAGGCCACGGGACAGTGGTTCAAGGAACATCAGAAGGAGCTGGACCGGCTCTATGACGAGCTGGTGCGGCTCAGGGACAGCATGGGAAGGAAGCTCGGCTATGACGGCTACACGGAGCTCGGCTACTACCGGATGAAGCGCAACTGCTACACGAAGGCGGATGTGGAGAAATTCCGCAAGGCCGTCGTGGAATACCTTGTGCCCGTGGCGGACAGCATCCGCAGGGAGCAGGCGAAGCGCACCGGAAAGCCTTATCCGCTGAGTTATTCCGATATGGCACTGGAATTTGTCAGCGGCAATCCGAAGCCCGCGGGCGGCGTAAAGGAGATTGTCGAAGCCGGGAAACGCTTCTATGACGCGCTGTCCCCGGAGACGAGCGCCTTTTTCCGCTGCATGATCGAGGACGATCTCATGGATCTGGAATCCAAGGAAGGGAAGCGTGCCGGCGGCTTCATGACGGAGCTTCCGGACTACAAAAAATCCTATATCTTTGCGAACTTCAACGGCACACAGCATGACGTGGAGGTGGTCACCCATGAGGCGGGACACGCCTTTGCGGGGCATATCAATTACGACCGCGTGCCCGCTTCGACCGTGCTGCCTTCCATGGAAGCCTGTGAGGTGCATTCCATGTCCATGGAGTTCTTCGGCTGGAAGAGCGCGGAGGATTTCTTCGGGGACGACGCGAAGAAGTTTCTGTACAGTCATCTGACGGGGTCCATCCTCTTCATTCCTTACGGGACGCTGGTGGATCACTTCCAGCATGTCATGTATGAAAAGCCGGAGCTGACGCCCAAAGAGCGTCACGCGGAGTGGAAGCGGCTGCAGGGGATTTATATGCCCTGGCTGAATCTGGACGGCGACATCCCCTTCTACGCGGAAGGCGAGGCTTGGCAGCAGCAGCTGCACATCTACGTGCATCCCTTTTATTACATTGATTACTGCCTCGCGCAGACCGTGGCGCTGTCCTTCTGGGCGCAGATCCAGGATGACGCGGAACAGGCCTGGGAGAAGTACATGACTTACACGAAGCTCGGCGGATCCAAGACCTTTACGGAGCTTTTGGAGACAGCGGGGCTCGGAACGCCCTTCGGCGACGGGATGCTGAAGGATGTCTGCGAGCACGCGACGAAGTGGCTTGCGGACTATGACATGAGCGGAATTGCCTGACGGAAGCCGCATAAGGGATACTTTTGCACGCTGAAGCGTCGAAGCGTCAAAATTATCATTTACAAACCGGATTCGATCATGTAAAATAGTTTTGTTTTTGTAACTATATTTTTACTCTAATTAAGAAAGAGGAGGGAGAACATGAAAAAGAGAATCATGAGAAGCGTTGCATCAACGCTCCTGCTCGCTTTTGCCCTGAGTGCCTGCGGCGGCAACTCCGGCGGCGAGGCGTCGACAACACCCGCGGCGGAAGCTTCCACTGCGGCAGAAGAAGCATCGACGGCTGCGGAAGAGGCATCCGCGGCGACAAGCGAGGCAACGGAAGAAGAGCCTGCCAAGGAAGTTCTGAACCAGATCATCTACGGCACGACAACAGAGATGAACGGTGATTTGGGCAATGCCTGGTGGAAAAACAACGCGGCGGACAAGACCCTGCGTGACCTGATTGATGACTATGACGTCGTCGTTTCCAATCAGGACGGTGAGTTCGTCCTGAATGAGAGCGTTGCCGAGAGCATGGAAAGCGAAGTCAACGCGGACGGCAGCAAGACCTTTACGGTAAAGATCAAAGAGGGTCTGAAGTTCAACAACGGTGATCCGATCACGGCGGCAGATTTTTGCGCTTATATCCTGGTCGCGATTTCCCCCGCCGCAAATGAGGCCGGTGCGAAAACAAGCGAAACTGCCGCACAGGTCATGGGCGGTGAGGCGTATATGAACGGCGAGGTCAATTACATCTCCGGTCTGAAAATGCTGGATGAGTACACCTACTCCATCACCATCAATGCGGATTATATCCCTTATTACTTCGACATGCTTTACGCATCCCTGCGTCCGATTTCTTTGAAGCTGTATGCGCCGTCCCAGGCGGACATTGCGGTCAAGGATGACGGCGAAGGCGTCTATCTTGACGGCGGTGAGCTTTCCGAGGATGAAATCAACGCTTCCCGTACCGTTTATGAAGGCCGTATTTCTGCGGGCCCTTATCAGATGGAGAGCTTTGACCAGGCTTCCGTTTCCGCAACGGTCGTCATGAACCCGAATTATGCCGGCAACTTCGAAGGCCAGAAGCCTTCCGTGGAGCGCATCATCATCGTGAAGGCCGTGCAGGCCACCATGCTGGATGAGCTCGCAACCGGCGGTATCGACTTCCTGAGCGCCCTGACCGGCGGTGATGAAGTCAACGCGGCGCTTGACCTTGAGGAAACCGGTGATTTCTACACGGTGAGCTATGACCGTGCCGGTTACGGTAAGCTGATGTTCCAGTGTGACTTCGGCCCGACGCAGTTCAAGGCGGTGCGTCATGCGATCGCACACCTGCTTGACAGAAATGATTTCGCCAACACCTTCACGGGCGGCTACGGCTCCGTCGTGCACGGCCCTTACGGCATTGCGATGTGGATGTACAAGGATTCCAAGGAAGAGCTTGCAGACCGTCTTGACACCTACGCGTACGATGTTGCGAAGGCCATCGAGATCCTCGAAGAAGACGGCTGGGTGCTTGGTGAAGACGGCAGTGATTATACGGATGGCATCCGTTACAAGGAAGTGACCAAGGAAGAAGCCGGTGATTATGCACACAACGTTACGCTTGCGGACGGCCGCATCCTGATGCCGCTGATCATCGAGTGGGCCTCCTCCGAGGGCAACTCCGTGTCTGACCTTCTGGCGGTTATGCTGGCGAACGGCGATCAGGTCAAGGAGGCCGGTCTCCAGATCAACCAGGCGGTCATGACCTTTGAAGAACTGCTGAACTACATGTATCGTGATGCGACAACCGGTGACCAGTACGGCATCCCGACCTACGGCATGTACAACCTGGCATCCAACTTCACGGCGGCTTACAGCCAGGCCTACCAGTTTGTTACGGAAAAATCCAACCCGGATTACTATGCACAGGGCTACAACTCCAACTTCACGGACAGTGAGGAACTGGACAAGCTTTCCATGGACATGGTCTATGGCGTGGAGCCCGGTGATTCGGATTCGTATCTGAAGGTCTGGGTGGATTTCATCGATGAGTGGAATGATTATCTGCCGGAGATTCCGCTGTACTCCAATATCTACTACGATATCATGAACAGCAAGATCAACGATCTCGAGTGCAACCCGCTGTTTGACTTCCAGCAGGCGGTTGTGTACGCATATATCGAATAATCATTTATCATCCGATTGATTCAACAGCATGAGATCATACGGAATCGGGCGGGACGCATAATGCGTTCTGCCCGATTTCGGAACGTATGACGGCGGTGAAGGAGGGCAGTTCGGCCGTGACGAAATATATACTCAAAAGAATCCTGTACATGGTAATTGTCTTTTTCATCGTATCCTTTGTGATGTACTTTTTATTCAATCTGATTCCCAGTGATCCTGCCAGACTGGAGCTGGAGGAGATGAAGAAGTCACTCAGACCGGATGTTTATGAACAGATGTACCGGGACCTGCGTGAATCCATGGGACTGGATGATCCCATCATTGTGCGATATGCCCGTTGGCTGGGTGTACTGCCCGAAAAAGGCGGTGAGTTTAACGGGTACTTCCAGGCAAATTTCGGATATTCCAATTTTTACAAAAAACCGGTGGTGAATGTGATCTCCGCACCGCTGAAAACAACCGCTTTTATGAACATCTTTGCGACCATCCTCGCGCTTGGCATCACGATTCCGCTTGGGATCTGGTGCGCGGTGCACAAGGGAAGCCGCAGGGACGGTTTTGTTCAGGTCTTTTCCATTGTCGGCTATTCCATACCAATTTATATCATCGCATTGGTATTTATCTATTTATTTGCGGTACTGTTGCGCATCTTCCCGGTGTCCGGCATCGGAACGCCGGGCGCCAATTATACGGGACTGCGTGCTTTCTTTGACGAACTGTATTACTTAAGTCTGCCGCTGATTGTCATGACCTTTGCCTCGCTCGGCGGGATGAGCCGTTATGTGCGCAGCGCCATGATTGAAGCACTTTCCATGGATCATATCCGCACTGCACGCGCCAAGGGCGTCAAAGAGCGCGTGGTCATTTATTCCCATGCCTGGCGGAATGCCCTGCTCCCGGTTGTGACACTGATCATCGGATGGTTTCTGGGGATTTTTTCCGGATCCCTTCTGGTGGAATCCACCTTCGGCATCAACGGTATGGGCAGGCTTTATATCCAGAGTCTGACGAATCATGATTTTGAGCTTTCGCTCTTTGTACAGATGTTTTATACCGTGATCAGTCTGGTAGGCGCCCTGCTGATGGATCTGGTTTACGGCTTCGTGGATCCGCGCATCCGCGTGAACAAATAAGGGGGTTTTTACAGATGACAGATAAGAAAAAGAAACCTTCCGTCATCCGGAGGCTCTTCGGAAGCCGTAACGTGGAAGCGGATATTCTGCTGGAGGAACGCATCCAGTCCCCCGGGAAGATGATGCTTTCCAATTTCCTGCACAACAAGCTGGGTATGACCGGGCTCATTATCTTTCTGATGATCTTTTCCTTTGTGTTCATCGGGCCTTACTTCATTCAGATTGATCTGGGAGACAGCGACAACACGCAGATTCATGTGCCGCCCATCAATTCCATGCTGAGTGTTCCCGCAGAGCTGGACGGCAACATTCAGGACATTGCCGCAGGCGCCACCTTCGGCCTGGGCTGTGACAAAGAGGGAAAAATTTATATCTGGGGCTACACCAAGATCACGGACACGATAGACTTAAAGGACATTCCGGAGGATGTGCTGGAGGCGAAGATCATTTCCGTTGCGGCAGGCTATGACCATGCCGTGGCACTCGGAGATGACGGTCAGCTCTATGTCTGGGGCAACAGGCGCCTCGGACAGGACCGTATTCCGCAGGAACTCAAGGTCTCCCGCAGGAAGGGCGGCAAGAATATCATTCAGATCGAGGCCGGTTATCAGTTTTCCGGCGCCCTGACGGATGAAGGTGAGGTCTATTTCTGGGGCAATGAGAATATGTGCGATATTGACGTCAAAAAGGATTATCGCAGCGGCGTCAAAAAGTTTGCCATTGCAACTTATAATTATTGCCTGCTGATGGAGGACGGCAGCGTTGTCTATGGCGGTATCGAAAAAACGAATGCCTTTAACCGCATCCCGGAGTCACTTTCCTTTGGCGTTGTGGATATTGCGGCCACCGGCGACACGATGGCGGGCATCAAGGAAAACGGAGAGATCATTGTCTGGGGCAACGTCTCCAATCATGAGGGTGACATACCGGAAATGGCGGGAACACCCTCCGCGGAGGACGAAGAGATTGTCATGACCGCAAAGCCCCTGGAAATCTATGGCGGACGTTATCACTACACGGCACTGATGGAAAACGGGGATGTGGTCAGCTGGGGAGACAACGGCCATCATCAGACGGACATTCCTTCCTCCGTCAATGAGACTGATATTGAGACCGTATTTGCGGGCTTTTATCAGAACTACGCGGTAGATGTGAACGGCAAGGCGCATACCTGGGGGCTGGAGGGACATCCCCTCGGCACGGATGATCTGGGCCGTGACATCCTGACCCGCATCATCAACGGCGGACAGATCACCATGACGGTCGGATTTGTGGCAGTCGTCATTGCCATCGTGATCGGTGTCATCATGGGCGGTATCGCGGGTTACTTTGGCGGCAAGGTAGATATGCTGGTCATGCGTATCGCGGAGGTCTTTGGTGCTATACCGTTTTTGCCTTTTGCGATGCTTCTTTCTGCCATCATCGGTACGCGCATTGACGTCACCAAGCGCATGTACCTGATCATGGTGGTGCTGGGCGTGCTGACCTGGACACCGACCTGCCGTCTGATCCGTGCGCAGATTCTGGCGGAGCGTGAAAAGGAATTTGTCACGGCGGCACAGGCCATGGGCGTGCGGGAGCGCACCATCATCTTCAAGCATATTCTGCCGAACGTGCTGAACGTGCTTTTAGTGGAGGCGACGCTGTCCTTTGCCACCTGTATGCTGACGGAATCCACGCTGTCCTATCTGGGCTTCGGTGTACCGTTGCCGTCGCCGTCCTGGGGCAATATGCTTTCCGGCGCGAACAATTCCATCGTCATCCAGCAGTACTGGTGGCGCTGGGTCTTCCCCTCGCTGATCTTCGGTATTTGTACGATCTGCATCAATCTGGTCGGCGATGCCATTCGTGACGCGGTTGACCCGAAATCCATCGGACATTAAGGCCCAAAGGAGTACAGACATGCCTTTACTTGATATGAAGCATCTGCATACCTACTTCAAGACGAAGCGCGGCACCGTCAAGGCGGTCAACGACGTTTCGTACAGCGTGGAAGCGGGAAAGACGCTGGGGCTCGTGGGCGAATCCGGTTCCGGAAAAAGCGTTTCCGCCATGAGCATCCTGAAGCTGATCGATTCCAACGGCTACATCGACAGCGGGGAGATTCAGTTTGACGGCAAGGAGCTGACCTCGCTTTCCTTAAATGATATGTACAAGATCCGCGGCAATGATATTTCCGTGATCTTCCAGGAGCCGATGACTTCTTTGAATCCGGTCTTTACCATTGAGCGGCAGGCCTCGGAGCCCTTTATTATTCACCAGGGCTTAAGCAAGAGAGAGGCGGCGAAGAAGGTGGTGGAGATTCTTGCGGACGTCAAGATTCCCAATCCGGAGGTGGTGGCAAAGCAGTACCCGCACCAGCTCTCCGGCGGTATGCGGCAGCGCGTGATGATCGCGATGGCGCTGGCCTGCCGTCCGAAGCTGCTCATCGCGGATGAGCCGACAACGGCCCTTGACGTCACGATCCAGGCACAGATCCTGCATCTGATGAATGAGTTAAAGAGAGAGTTCGGTACCTCCATTCTGTTCATCACGCATGACCTCGGCGTCATCAACCAGATGGCGGACGACGTGGCGGTCATGTACTGCGGACAGATCGTGGAGATGTCGCCTTCCCATGATATCTTCTCGGGGAAGAGTGATTACATGCATCCTTATACGGAGGGGCTGATGAATTCCATCCCCCGTCTGGACGCGGATTCCTCGGAGCGTTTGGAGCCCATTCCCGGCGCCGTGCCGCATCCTTTGGACCTGCCGAAGGGCTGCAAGTTCGCGCCCCGCTGCAAGTATGCGACGGACAAATGCCGCGAAGAGGAACCGGAACTGGTCAATGTGAGCGATACGCAGCAGATCCGCTGTTTTTATCCGGAGGTAAGCAAGAGACATGTCTGACGAAAAGAAGGTTTTGCTGCGCATCAACAATCTGAAGCAGTATTTTCCGCTGAAAAAACGCGGTCTTTACGTGAAGGCCAATGATGGCATCACCCTGGATATTTACGAGGGTGAGGTCTTCGGTCTCGTCGGCGAGTCCGGCTGCGGCAAATCGACGCTGGGCCGTACGATTTTACAGCTCTATAAGCAGACGGACGGAAAGACCATGTACTACGGCAAGACGCTGGATGACCTCGCGCCGAAGTACATGCTGGAAACCGTGAAGAATCTCGAAAAGAAAATTTCGGAGATCGGGGCGAAGGAAAAGAAGCGGGACGAGCTGCAGACGCAGTATGACAAGCTTTCCGAAAGAGAACAGTTTGAGAAACACGCGGAGCTGGACGCAGCGAAGAAGTCCGCTGCGGACGCGCTGCTGGATGTGGCGAACATTGTCGGCGGCTTCATGACATTAAAGGAACTGGGGCCGGTGAAGAGCGCTTATGAGACCCGTTATAACCTTGCCCTGAAGCGCAGGGGGCTCCGTGTGGAGCGTTCCGGCCTGCAGGCGGAGCGGGACGATGTCGAGTTTGAAAAAAAGGATACCGCAGGCTTAGACAGGCGGATTCAGGAAGCAGATCAGAAAATCGAGGCGATGGACCGGGAGATCGCGGAAAACGCGAAGGCCATCGACGCGCTTCGCGAACCGCACCTTGAGGATCCGGAATTTCAGAAGTTTGAGGCGCTCAGGGATGACGGCGTGGATCTCGCGCGTCTGACCTATAACGAGATCCGTTTGCTGCGGCAGGATCTGCAGATCATTTTCCAGGATCCCTATTCCTCGCTGAATCCGCGTATGACCGTCGGCCAGATCATCGGCGAGGGTCTGACGGCGCATAACATTTTCCGTAAGAACAATGACCGCATGAAGGATTATATCCTGAAGGTTATGGATGATTGCGGCCTGCAGGGCTATTTCCTGCACCGCTTCCCTTATCAGTTCTCCGGCGGACAGCGGCAGCGTATTTCCATCGCGCGCGCCCTGGCCGTGAAGCCGAAGTTTGTCGTCTGTGACGAGGCGGTGTCCGCGCTGGACGTGTCCGTGCAGTCCCAGATCATCAACCTCCTGCAGGATCTCGGGGAACAGCAGGAGCTGACTTATTTGTTCATTACGCATGACCTTTCCGTCGTGAAATACATTTCCGACCGCATCGGCGTTATGTATCTCGGCAATATGGTGGAGCTGGCGGCCTCGGACGAGATCTTCCGCGCACCGGCGCATCCTTATACCCGCGCGCTTCTGGACTCCATCCCGACGACGGAGGAAAAGAAGGAGATCAAGGTCCTCGAGGGCGATATCCCCAGCCCCGTCAATCCGCCGGCCGGCTGTAAGTTCCACACCCGCTGCAAGTTCTGCACGGAGATCTGTGAGCATGTCACGCCGGAATGGGAGGAGATCGCACCGGATCACTTTGTGGCCTGTCACCACCGCCTGACGATGGACAGCTGAGCGGATGCTGGACAAGCGGCTGGACAGGGCGCTGAAATTTCAGCGCGAACAAAACGGGCATGAGGAAGAGACTTCCGTTAAGGAACGCGAGGACAGAGATTACTTGCCGGAGAAGGCGGAGCCCGAAGAGAAGGTCGGCTTTAAGGAATTCATGCTGATGACACTGTCCGCCTGGGGGATTTTGCTTCCGGTCTGTCTGGCCGTTCTGATCATTATGGTGCTGATCGCGCGTCTGTTGTTTCGCGTCTGAAAAGGAAAAAAGATTTGCCCTTCGCACATCCGACCCATCCTTATACGCGTTCCCTGCTGTCCGCCATTCCGCTTCCGGATCCAGAGAGTGAGAAAGGACGCGTACGCATTCGATACAACCCGGAGACGGATCATGAGAAGACCTCGGAGACGCCTGTTTTGAGGGAAATTGTGCGCGGTCACTTTGTCAGATGCACGGAAAAGGAATTTGAAAACTACCGGAAGGCGTATGTCTAAATTGCGGTGGATCTTACCGGCTGTTGCCGGTGTTACCCTGATTCTTCTGTATCTCTTATGGAACGGTTTCTTTTCTGCCCTGCCTGCGTCGGACAGAGTGCGTCTGCTGTCTGACGGTTTTTTTCTGGTCGGCATGCTGCTCCTTGCTGTCGGAGTGCTCTTCTTTGTAAGGAAGCAGGGGGGCTTTGACGGTCTTGGATACGGTCTTAAAAGAGCCGGTCAGGCACTGCGCCTGAGAGAACGGCACAGCGATACGGAATCCTACGGAGATTATCTGATGCGTATGCGGGAGGAAGAACGATCCGGCGGACTTACACTTGTTCTTCCGGGACTTTTCTTTTTGTTGATCGCCACTGTTTTGACCTTTGTGTTTCACCTGTATTTTGATGTCTGAAACCGAGCGGAACCGGGGAGGACACTTCTGCAGTCAAACAAAACATAGCAAATCTGTCCAATAAATAAAAGCAAATCCGTCAAACAAAACAGAGCAAATCTGTCTAATAAAAGATTGCAAATGTGTCAAGTGGCTGATATAATGATGAGGAACCAAAAACAGCGAACACATTCAGCAGGGGCTTTTCATGGAGTATATCAACAGAATCACAGATGCGCTGTTGGAGCAGAGGCTGGACGTCTTTGGCGCCACGTTCATTCTTGGTCCAAAAGGGTGCGGAAAAACAACATCAGCAAAGCATTTTGCAAACAGTTTCGTTGAATTTCAAGATGAGGATCAGCGGGAGAACCTGTTGTTGATTGCGAATACAAAGCCATCAGATCTTCTGATCGGAGCAAAACCAAGACTTCTTGATGAGTGGCAGGATGCGCCTAAAGTTTGGGGTGCTGTGCGAAAGGATGTTGATGACACCGGGAAGACAGGACAGTATATACTGACCGGTTCAAGTTCTATGAATGTTGAAACGCCGCATACGGGAACACTCAGGATATCGCGGATGAATATGTATCCCATGAGTTTGTTTGAGAGTGGTGATTCCAATGGTGCAGTTTCGTTGACGGAACTCTTTGATCATCCGGAAGCTTTTGACGGATGCAAATCGGATCTTTCCATTGATGGATTGAAACACGTCATTTGCCGTGGAGGATGGCCCGCAAGTTTAAAGGCAAAAACAGATGCGGGGCAACGAATGATTGCGAAAGATTTGTTCCATCAAACCGCCGAGGTTGATATTTCAAAGATTGACAATACCAAAAGGAACCCTGTGTGGGCGAGAACCATTATGAAAGCGTACGCACGTAATCTGTGCACCCTTGCAGAGACAAAGACAATAATCGCGGATGTTGCGGCTACCTGTGAATTGTCAAAGCAAACCTACTATGATTACTGTTTCGCACTGGAAAAGTTGATGATGATTGAAGATGTTGATGCCTGGAATCCCGCAATTCGTTCCAAAACAGCCATAAGATCATCCAGGAAACGTAACTTCATGGATCCTTCCATAGGGGCGGCTGCCTTAGGTATTTCACCTGAGTATTTTTCGGGAGATTATAAGACGTTGGGATTCCTTTTTGAAAGCCTTTGCATCAGGGATTTAAAAATATATTCATCCGCAAACGGGGGACGGGTGTCTTATTATCATGACAGGTTTGGCCTGGAGGCGGATGTGGTACTTCACCTTGAAGACGGAAGATATGCATTGGCAGAGATTAAATTGGGACAGTCGGAGGTCGAAGAGGCAGCGACGCACCTGAATACTGTCGAGGGGCTTGTACGCGAGTACAACGAAAAGGAAAAGCAGGTGCCATTAAGGTTGCCGGATTTAAAACTTGTTATAACAGGGACACAATACGGCTACAAAAGAGAAGATGGCGTTTTTGTCATCCCGATAGGATGTTTGAAGGATTAATGCTGTCGGCGCTAAGACCGTTTTATGAAAGTGACCTGATGAAGGAAGAAGCCGCGCGTCTGTTGTTTCGCGTCTGAAAAGGAAAAAAGATTTCCCCTTCGTGACATCTTATGATTGCGTTGTAGAAAATGACTGCGGGATTCCGCTTTTTTTTGTGACATTTTGCTCCTGTTTTTTCTCAGGGAAAGTGTTATAATAATATGACCAGAGCATATCAGTAGTTGGGGTCTGTGACCGACGCGATTGCTTGCGTACGGTCGCTTTTTTACGCCCTTTTTTTGAAAAATAGTGGTTTTTCGGAAAGGAAGGCACAATATGTTGAAGAGAGGAGACGTTGCTGTTTACGGAAACCATGGCGTATGCCAGGTGCAGGAAGTGCTGGTTCCGCCTTTTCTGGACGGTTCCAGTGAGAAGCTGTATTATATGATGTCGCCGGCCACGGACCGCAACGGCGTTCTCTATGTGCCGGTGGAAGGCGCGGAGGGAAAGATGCGCCGCGTCATCAGCAGAAAGCAGGCCCAGGAGCTTCTGGCGGAGCTGGAAGAGATCGAAGAGATCGAGGTCTCCAGCGGCAAGCGCGCCGAAGCGCAGATCGTGAGCGTGATCAAGGAGAACCGCACGGAGGACATGATGCGCCTCGTGAAGGGGCTGCATAAGGCCCGTGCACAGCGCGCGCGCGAGGGCAAGAAGCTGGCTTCCATGAACGAACGTCATCTGGTCACCGCGGAAAAGCTTCTGTACAGTGAGATGGCTTTCTCCCTGAAACGGGACGTGAACGCCGTAAAGAAACAGGTCATGAAGACACTGACCAGTCTGCCCTCATACGCTTGAATACCAATACCCTGATTCAAAAACTATATGATGAGGATGCGTATCTGACAACATTCACCGCCTGCGTCAAAGAAGTCGCGGGCGGTGAACTTGTGCTTGATCGGACGGCCTTTTTCCCGGAGGCCGGCGGACAGCTGAGTGATACCGGGACGCTGTACGCGCCGGACGGGAAGGGGGGCGAGATCGCGCTGACCGTGCGGGATGTGCAGATCAGTGAGGGTGTGATACGGCATCGGCTGGAGCTTGCGGAAGGCTGCGCTGATTCCGACGGTCCCTTCGTCGGGCGCAGGGACCCGGGCGATGACGAAGACGCTTCCAGTGAGCTCTTGGAACGCCTGCTGCAGCCGGGCATGACCCTGCGCGGAGAGATCGACCGGGAGCGACGCTACGACTTTATGCAGCAGCATACGGCGGAGCATATCATTTCCGGCCTTGTCAACGCGCGTTTCGGTTATGATAACGTTGGCTTCCGCTTAAGCGACAACAGCTGCACCATGGATTACAGCGGCGTCCTGACACCGGAGCAAATCCCGGAACTTGAGCTTGCCGCAAACCGCGTCATCTGGGACAACCTGCCCGTCCTGGTCAGCTTCCCTTCCGAAGAAGAGCAGGAAAGCATTACCTACCGTAGTAAAAAAGAAATCGCCTCGGACGAGCTTCGCATCGTCACCATTCCGGACATCGATACCTGCGCCTGCTGCGCACCGCATGTTAGGCACACCGGCGAGATCGGTCTTGTCAAAATCATCCGTTTACAAAACTGGAAGGGCGGTGTACGATTATGTACTGCCGCGGGTCGCCGCGCCCTGTCTCTCTTCACCGAAGAGCACGACATGATCACGCAACTCGCCCGTTCGCTCTCGACCTCCTGGGAGAACATTCCGGATCGGTTTCAGAAGATGAGGGAAGAAACAGGGTTACTAAAAAAAGAACTGAAGGAATACAGGAAAAACAAATGAGAATCGGCTCAGGATACGATGTTCATAAGCTCGTCACAGGCCGCCCGCTCATCATCGGCGGCGTGACGATCCCATACGAGAAGGGTCTCGACGGTCATTCCGACGCGGACGTGCTGCTGCACGCGATTTCGGACGCGCTGCTCGGCGCCTGCGCGGAGGGCGATATCGGGAAGCATTTTCCGGATACGGATCCGCAGTATAAGGACGCGGACTCTCTGGAATTGTTACGAAAAGTCGGCAATATATTATCGGAAAAACGTTATATCATTGAGAACATCGACGCGACGATCATCGCGCAGATGCCGAAGATGCGCCCCTATATCGATGAGATGCGGGCAAACATCGCGTCGGCACTGGAACTGGAGATTAGCCAGGTCAACGTCAAGGCGACGACGGAAGAGGGGCTGGGCTTCACCGGCGAGGGGCTGGGGATTGCCGCGCAGGCCGTCGCGCTGCTGACCACGCCGCAGGATGTGTTTTCGCGGAATGTCACCTTTCAGACGGGTGCCGCTCCCGCGGGGCGCGAATGCGGATGTAAGTGAACGGAGTATACCATGATTAGAATCCACAACACCATGACAAAGCAGGCGGAGGAATTCCGCCCGATCGAGGAAGGGAAGGTCCGCATGTATGTCTGCGGTCCGACGGTCTATAACCTCATTCATATCGGCAACGCCAGACCCATGATCTTTTTCGACACGGTGCGGCGTTACCTGGAATACCGCGGCTTTGCGGTCAATTATGTTTCCAATTTCACGGACGTGGACGATAAGATCATTAAGGCCGCGCAGGAGGAAGGTCTGCCCGCGGAGGAGATTTCCGAGCGCTATATCGCGGAATGCCAAAAGGATATGGAATCGCTGAACGTGCTGCCCGCGAGTACGCATCCGAAGGCGACGGAAGAAATCGACGGCATGGTCCGGATGATCGATACGCTGGTGCAAAAGGGCCATGCCTATCCCGCCATGGACGGCACGGTCTATTTCCGCTCACGTTCCTTTGCGGAATACGGAAAGCTTTCGCATAAGAATCTCGATGATCTGCGCAGCGGCGAACGCGCGCTGAAGGTGGACGGCGCGGAGCAGAAGGAAGACCCGCTGGACTTTGTGCTCTGGAAGCCGAAGAAGGAGGGAGAACCCGCCTGGCCTTCGCCCTGGTGCGAGGGGCGTCCGGGCTGGCATATCGAATGCTCGGAGATGAGCAGAAAGTATCTCGGCGAAGAAATTGATATCCACGGCGGCGGCGAGGATCTCGTGTTTCCGCATCACGAAAACGAGATCGCGCAGTCGGAGTGCTGCTCCGGAAAATCCTTTGCGCGTTACTGGATGCACAACGCTTTCCTGAATATTGACAACAAAAAGATGTCCAAGTCGGAGGGCAACTTCTTCACGGTGCGCGATGTGCTGCAAAAATATGACGGTCAGGTGCTGCGCTTCTTTATGCTGTCCGCGCATTACCGCTCGCCCCTGAATTTCAGCGAGGAGCTCATGGAGAGCGCGAAGACCTCGCTGCACCGGATTGTGAACTGTTGGGAGAACCTGGCCTACCTGATGAAGGGGGAGCGCGGGGAAAACAGCTCCGAAGCGGAAGAGGGTCTGCTGCGGGAAACGGAGCGCTTTACCGAAGCCTTCGTGAATGCCATGGACGATGATTTCAACACGGCGGACGGCATCGCCGCGGTCTTTGAGCTCGTGCGCTTCATCAATTCCCATACGGACGAATCCTCGTCCATGGAGTTTCTGCTGGGGCTGAAGGAACGGCTGCAGTCTCTGACGGATGTGCTGGGGATTTCCCTGTCTTCGAAAAACGCTTCCCCCGCGGAGGGCCTTTCCGAAGAAGAGATCGAAGCGATGATCGCGGAGCGGACGGCGGCCAAGAAGGAAAAGAACTTCGCGCGTGCGGATGAGATCCGTGCGACGCTGTTGGAAAAAGGTATTGTGTTGGAGGATACCAGGGAGGGCGTGCGATGGAAGCGGGCATGAAGACCTTTGTGCCGGTCAGGGATCTCCTGCACGGCGGACGTCTGCTGTCCGAGGAAGAGATTCGTCAGCTTTCCCCGAACACGCTGGCCTTTATCGGCGATGCGGTCTTTGAACTCTATGTGCGTCTGAAGGTGCTGAACGACGGCAGGAAGCCCGCGGATAAGCTGAACCGGGAAAAGGCGGAGATCGTCAACGCCGGCGCGCAGGCGGCGCTGCTGAAGCGCATTGACGCGCGTCTGACGGAAGAAGAAAAGACGATTGTCCGGCGCGGACGCAACGCCAAGCACCATACCACGGCAAAGAACCAGACGATACAGGATTACAACCAGGCCACGGGTCTGGAGGCGCTCTGCGCCTTCCTTTATCTCGGCGGCCATACGGAACGACTGACGGAGCTTCTGGCCTACGGCTTTTCCGAGCCGGTGCTGATGGCCTGAGGAAGAAGATATGAACAAGCCCGGGACAAAACGCAACAGGGAAAGCGAAGCGCAAACGGAGAGCGCACAGATCGAGGGACGCCGCGCGGTCTTAGAGGCGCTCAGGGCCAAGCGCGCCTTCAACCGTCTGTACCTTCTGGACGGCAGCCATGACGCGCCGATGGAGACCCTGCGTCGGGAAGCGAAAAAGAACGGCGTGGATGTGCAGTATGTCACGAAGGAGCGCCTGGACCAGATGTCCGAGCGCGGTCATCACCAGGGCGTCATCGCCCTCTGTGCGGCGCAGGCCTACGCTTCCGTGGAAGACATCTTTGCGCGGGCGGAAGAGAGAAACGAAAAACCGTTTATATTTTTACTGGATAACATAGAGGACCCGCACAACTTAGGTGCCATCATCCGCACGGCCTGTGTCTGCGGCGCCCACGGCGTCATCATTCCGAAGAACCGTGCGGCCGGGCTGACCGCCACCGTGGAGAAGGCAGCGGCAGGGGCTTTGTCGCATCTGCCGGTGGCCAGGGTGACGAACCTGACGCAGACGATTGAGACGCTGAAGGAGCGCGGCCTCTGGATGGTCTGCGCGGACATGGACGGCAAGCCGATGACATCGCTGGATCTGAAGGGTGCTGTCGGCCTTGTGATCGGCAATGAGGGCAGCGGGGTTTCGCCGCTTGTGAAACAGCACTGCGATTTGACGGCCTCGATTCCCGTGCGGGGAGAGATTTCCTCCCTCAACGCTTCCGTGGCGGCGGGCGTGCTGGCCTACGAAATTCTGCGACAGAGAGAAGCTTCCTGAGAAAGTGTTGCGATGGACAGACAGCAGCGTTTTGAAAACGAAACGGATGAGGCGCTGATCGGACTGCTCCGGGACGGGGCGTCGGAGGTCACGGATTTTCTCATGGACAAGTACAAGGGGCTGGTGCGCGCAAAGGCCTCGTCCATGTACATCCTCGGCGCCGACCGCGAGGACCTCATCCAGGAAGGGATGATCGGCCTGTACAAGGCGGTGCGGGATTATGACGCGGGGCGTGACGCTTCGTTCAAAACCTTTGCGGAGCTTTGTGTTTCCAGGCAGATGTACTCCGCCATCGAGGGCATGAACCGCAAAAAGCATATGCCGCTCAACACCTATATTTCTTTGTCGGAGCAGGACAGGACACAGACGGAACACGCGGAGGGCAGCCATGCGGATCCGCTGCAGTCGCTGCCCGTCATGCGCTCCGCGGAGGAAGAGGTCATGGCAGCGGAAGACGCCGCCATGCTCCGGGCCGCCATGGAAGAGGTTTTGAGTCCCTTCGAAAAGCAGGCGGCGGAGCTCATGCTCACGGGGATGACCTGTACCCAGATCGCGAAAGTCTTAAACCGGGATGTCAAATCGACGGACAACGCCTTAACGCGGGCCAAGCAGAAACTGCGTAAAAGCGTTGCGATTCAGACCCGAATCATGTAGAATAAAACTGTTATGGAAATGAAGGATATCGCTGGTGCGGGGGGAGAGATTTTAGACGCGGTTACGGACGCGATTTCCTCCGGCGATTACAGCAATTTATCGGAAAACATCCGACGCAGCGTCGGCCAGATGACCGCGTCCGCACAGCGCAGGACGGATGCGTGCCCTGCGCCTTATGCCTTCAATGAGCATCTGAAGGGCAAGAGCGCTTCCTGGACGAGACCGGATTCCCTGCGGACGCAGTCCGTCACGCATGGGAATGTCAGTGCGCAGAAGTCCACGGCCGTGGTGCGGACGAAGGAACAGCTCCCGGATACGCCGTATTTCCGGCAGGGCTACCGCTCGCTTTCATCTTATTCCGGCACGGGACAGATGTGGGTCGGTGCGGGCTCGGCCATGGTCTGCGGTATCGGCGCGACGGCCTCCGGCATTGCGGGCGCCCTTCTGCCGGGCATCTTCGGCGGCATCGCGTTTTTCGGCGCGGGACTCTTCGGCATCGGTCTTTTGGCCGGGATTGTGCTTTCGGTCAAGGGCGGCAAAAAGCGTCAGTTGTATGTGCGTTATCGTGAATACGGGCGGGCGCTGGGAGACGCGGAATACATCGCCGTGGACGACATGGTGCGCATCACCGGCATTGAACGCGCGACGGTCTTGAAGGACATGCAGGAGCTGCAGAAATCCGGCGTGCTGCCGAATCTCTGGATCGACACAAAGGGCACGACGCTGATGTTTACGCAGAACGCCTACGAACAGTACAGGGCGGCGGAACAGGCGCGGCAGCAGAGAGAGGACGCGGAACGCTCGCTTACGGATAAACTGCGCGACAGCATTTACGGGGCGCAGGTCCAGCAGATTCTGCATGACGGCGAGGACTATCTGCGGACGGTCAAGCAGCTGAATGACCGCATCCCGGACGAGGAAATGAGCCGCAAGATCAGCCGCATCGAGAACCTGATGCACAAGACCTTTGAGGAAGTGAAGGAAAAGCCGGAGGCGGCGCCTTCGCTGCGCAAATACATGAGCTATTATCTGCCGACGACGGTGAAGCTGTTGAACGCCTACGCGGATCTGGACACAAAGCCCGACATCGGCTCCAATATTGCGCAGACGAAGCAGGAGATTTCCAACTCCCTCGATATGGTGGGAGACGGCTTTGAGAAACTGTTTGACAGTCTGTTCGAGGAGATGTCCATGGATATTTCTTCGGATATCTCTGTGATGAAAACGATGATGGCGCAGGACGGACTGGCGGAGACCACAATCACAGTCCGGTGATAACAACACAGGAGGATGAAGAAATGTCGGATTTAGAACAACTCAAGCAAAGTGTACCGGTGTTGGAATTCGGAGCGAACGTCGGCGGCGTGACCCCGATGCCTGTCGTGGAGAACGGACAGGTGGTGTCGGAGGTGATGGGCGCCGGTGCGCCGGGCGCGCCCGAACTGCCCGCGCTGCCGATCGAGGAGCATCTGGTGCAGAACGCGAATCTTTCGGATGAGGAGCTGCGGCAGGTGGAGGAATTCTCCAAGCAGATCGACATCACGGACACGGCCGCGATCATCAACTACGGTGTCGGCACCCAGAAGAAGCTCGCGGACTTTTCGGAAAAGACGCTGGAAAGCGTCCGCACGAAGGACATGGGCGAGGTCGGCGGCATGGTGACCAATCTCGTCGTCCAGCTCAAGAACTTTGATGTGGATGATGAGAAGGGCGGCTTTTTATCCGGTCTTTTCAAGAAGAGCGCAAACAAAGCGGAGTCTTTGAAGGCGAAATATTCCAAGGTGGAGACGAATGTCACCACGATCACCAACCAGCTGGAACAGCATCAGATCACGCTCCTGAAGGACGTGGACATGCTGGATCAGATGTATGACATGAACCTCACGTATTATAAAGAGCTGACGATGTATGTGCTGGCCGGCAAGAAGAAGCTCGAGAGCGTCCGGAACAACGAACTCATCGAGGCGCAGAACCGTGCGCAGGCCTCGGGACTGCCGGAGGACGCGCAGAAGGCAAAGGATTTGGCGGATCAGTGCGACCGCTTCGAGAAGAAGCTGCATGATCTGGAGCTGACGCGTACCGTCGCGATGCAGACGGGCCCGCAGATCCGTTTGATGCAGTCCTCCGATACGGCCATGGCGGAGAAGATCCAGTCCACCATCGTCAACACGATTCCCCTCTGGAAGAACCAGATGGTCATCGCGCTGGGGATTGAGCACAGCGCACAGGCGGCCAAGGCGCAGAAGGCCGTTTCCGACGCGACAAACGAACTGCTCAAGAAGAACGCGGACAAGCTGAAGATGGCGACGGTGGAAAGCGCCAAGGAAGCCGAGCGCGGCATCGTGGACATCGAGACCTTAAAGCACACGAACGAGCAGCTGATCTCCACCCTGGACGAAGTGATGCGGATTCAGGACGAGGGCCGCGAGAAACGCAAGGCGGCGGAGCAGGAGCTGGTGCAGATCGAGAACCAGTTGAAGGGCAAGATTTTGGAGGCAGCAAGGAGGTAATGAGACGGTTAGCACTCACCTCTTGACAGTGCTAACAGAATTGTCTATAATAAAGACTAAGCATTCTGATAAAAGAAGCCGATAACTATTCCGAGGGAAAGACGCATTTGCAAGGATGCAGCATGTAGAGGTTCTTTCGGTGAAGAGAAGGTCATGAGGGCGGAGCCCGGAGGAACCGGAAAGGAGCGTCAGAATGATTATCGTCAAGATGAACAATTCCACACTGGAGTGCAGTATCGCGGCTTCCGAGCTGCGGGAGATCGGCCTGACGCCGGAGGCCATCATGAACGGCGGTCAGAAGAGTTCCTCCTTTATGTCCCAGCTCAACAAAGAGGTGGGAGAGCAGCTGGAGATCAATCCGGAGCAGGAAGTGCTGCTGATGTCCAAGAACATGATGGCGGACGGAAGCGTCAGGATCTTTGCCGTCAAGATGAGCAACGAAGACATCCAGCGGACGGCGGATCGGGTCCGTGCTTCCGCCATGGAAATGCTGAATCTGGTGGAGCAGGGACGGATCGATGAGATCAAGGAAATGTCCGCTTCCGAAAAGGGTGAGGCCCTGGGGTCCATGTTTATGGACATCACGGAGCAGGTGAACCGCATTTATCTGCCGGAGGATCAGGAATCACAGGGTTCTCCCTCCGCGGTATCCCGTCCGATGATGGATTATGACCGCTACATGATCACGCTGAACACGCTGGAGGATGTCCGCCGCTTCGCGAAGATCTGCAAGGGCTTCCCGGTGAAGGCGTCTTCACTGTATAAGTCGGATGACCGGTATTACATGGTCATGAAGATTCAGAACGAAGACGACAACATGGTCTATGAGTTCCGCAAGGCCTGCGTGGAGTACGCGGAAGAGCTGATGGTGGATTCCCCGCTGGAGGCGCATGTAACGGAAACAGGTGATTGCCTGATCGCGGAGGATGCCGTGACCCATCTCGCGGCGCTTTGAAAAAGAGGCTGAATTGAATATCACATGCTTTGATTTTAGCGGTATCTATGAGAGCTTATACGAGGGCTTTTCGCGGGAAGCGGAAAGCCCTCGCTTCCTTTGGCGCGAAACGGCGCCTTCGGAGGGGAATAACAATATCGATCGTTATCTTGTGGAATGCAGGGAAATTCGCGGGACGAACGCGTACTGCGACGCGGCGGCGGAAGCGGAGCTGCGCAAAAGAATACAGGCGGTACCGGAAATGCCCGCCGGCATTCACTTTTTAGATAACGGGAATTATCATTATCTCTCCGCGCTCATCACAGAGAAAATTACAATACCATACGTTCTTGTATTGATCGATCATCATCCGGATCTGCGCGCCCCGGCCTTCGGCGATGTGCTGTCCTGCGGTTCCTGGGTGCTGCGCGCCCTTCAGACACAGCCGCTGCTGCAATGCGTGGTGATGCTCGGGGTGGATGAGGATTTGCTTGCGGAGGAGCTGGAGGCTTCCGGGATGCAGGAGCGCATTGTGCGGGAGATTCCGGAGGGTTTGCCGGTATATCTTTCCATCGATAAGGATGTGCTTTCCGTGGATGAGATCAACACGAACTGGGATCAGGGGGAAATGAGGCTTGCGGAGCTGCTCGCGCTGATGCAATCGATCGGCAAGGCGCACCGGGTCATCGGCGTGGATATCTGCGGCGAACCGGCCCCCGGTGCGGATCCGACGCAAAGCGCCGCGGTAAACGCGGCGCTGGTGAATGCGGTTCTGTCTGTGTGCGGTTGATGTTATTGCTTTTTCTTTGTCTTGTTTACCTTCTTAGGCTTCGGGTTTCTTGGATCATTGGTTTCGACGTACTTGATGATCTCGATGATTTTGTCGGATGACATTCCTTCCTCTTCGAGTTTTTCAATCAGATTGACGATTTCTGCTCCGGTCATGTATTCCTCCGTGTCATACATCGGCATAGGAATCACCTCCTTTGCCGACAAGTGTAACACACAGACAGAACAAATACAACAGGAACAGCATATCATAGAATATTTATAAATACAATATATTATTTATATAAATAAACAACAAATTTACATTTGCCTTGTTGACATTATTGCACAAAGAAAATAAAATATAGTACGTTCTGTGCAGGAGTGGCGGAATTGGCAGACGCGCACGGTTCAGGTCCGTGTGATAGCAATATCATGAGGGTTCAAGTCCCTTCTCCTGCACGAAAAGCGGCGGCAAGCGGTCAGGCAGATGGACGTGCTTGCACGGACAAATGCCTGAACAGTTGCCGCGTAAACGAGCACAAGGAAGAAGCGCGATAGCGCGGATTCCGCGTGCTCGTGTCAGGATTGCGGGAGTTGCAAAGCAACGAAGCAATCCTGAGGCTTTCGTGTCAGGTGAAGTTTCATCTGCATGCGATTGGACACGACTCGCGGAAGTGTCGGAACTGGCAGACGAGCTAGACTAAGGATCTAGTGACAGCAATGTCGTGAGGGTTCAAGTCCCTTCTTCCGCAGTTGCATGAAAGACTCCCCAAGATGGGGAGTCTTTTCATGCAATACGGAGCAGTGTCCTTGAACGGGTTCAAGGTCTCCGCTCCGATCCGGTCGGCGCTAAGCGGACGTCCCCCGGACGTCCAGCGCCCCTTCTTCCGCAGTTTGTGAAGTTTTTTACATGACGTCTTCCAGGATGCGGTAGGTGCGGCGGTAGTTTTCGTCGCGGCCTTCCGAGAGCAGGCTCTGCAGGTCTTTGCGAACCTCTTCCTCTTCCAGAAGTTCCAGCATGAACGGCGCGTAGCGTACGCCGCCGTCTTCTTTGAGTTCCTCGATGAAATCCTCCAGCGTGCGTCCGCGTTTGTAGCTGCGGCCGATATCGTCCGTCGAGGCGTCGATACAGTCCGCGCAGGATACGATTTCGATGATGATGCGATCCGCGGCCTGTTCCAGATCAAAGTCGGCCGGATAGCCGCCTTTGTTGTCATGCCAGCGGTGATGGCCGTGGGCCACGGAAGCGTAGGGCTTCGTCTTTTCGTGGAGCGAAAGGAGATAAGCCCCAAAGGCCGGATGCGTCTGAATCCAGCGGAATTCCCAGTCAAAGAGATCCCTGCCGTAGGTCATGATGGTCTCGAGGATAAAGAGCTTGCCGATGTCATGGCAGGCCGCCGCGTGCCAGGCGAAATCCACAAGCTGCGCTTCGTCCGGATAACCGGGCACCGAAGTGAAAAGCTCCGGCTGCCGGTGGAACAAATGCCTTGTGATGCAGGCGGTTAAATTGGCGACGCTGACGGAATGCGCGTAGGTCGGCGGGTGCATGGCGGCCATGAGGCACATGCAGAAGTTTTCAAAGCTCATGGCGCCGGGCACATCAATGAAATGCATCAGGAGACAGAGTACGTCGCTCAGCAGATAGGTAAAGCTGCCGTGTTTGGGTACACGGTGCATATGGGAAATGATCTGCCGGTAAAACGTGGTCAGTGTCCGCTCCTGTTCCGCGTTCGGTGTTTTTCCCCGCAGGCTCAGCAGGTATTCCAGCGGGGCCAGCGTCGGCAGGATGCTTTCTTCGAAGGTGGGTTCCCCGTGGGTGGAGATGACGGAAAGCCGGATCAGCTCTTTGTGATAGGCTTCCGGAGGAATCTGTCCGGTCAGACAGGCGTTGCGGTACCAGATGAGCTGCTGCAGGTCTTCTGAGAGGAGTTCCGCGTAACAGGCTCTGTCCGTGTTTTGCAACACCATCATCTGTCCGGTGTAATGATAGATTTCGTCCAGCTGCTCCGTGCTTAAGCCGATTTCGTTATAAAATTCGGTCATGGTGCTGAAGTACTCCAGCGTGCGGAACACATGATAACGCCAGTCATAGGAGGGCATCCGCTCCGTGTACCAGGGATCTTTTGCAATCTGCAGTGCCTGACGGAGAACGGCCATGCCCTGTGTGGCGAGGCCGGGATCCGGCTTTCCCTGGGGGTGCTGGTACATGGAGATGACATAACGGGATGCCACGAGGACAATTTCCCTTGACGCGTCATCGGGGAGAGCCTCGAAATGCTCTTTGTCCAGGTAAGAAAGAAGACGCGCAGCCGCCTTCAACCCGGCATCCCTGCAGGACAGGAAGGTGCCGTCAAAGGAGGTGAAGCGGTCCGTCAGTTCCAGCATGGCATAGGTTGCGGTCACAAACTCATCCAGGGCACGAACGGTAAGTGCTTCATCCGCTTTGCGGTCCGCGTCCTGCAGAAGCCGTTCGGCCACCTTGAAGAGAATGGGCACGTCGATGTTTTCCATGCGATAGGCATCCTGGAGCCGGTCACAGAAATACAGAAGATCATCGATTTCCTGACGTGTCAGCAGACGGTCGTCCTTCAGCAGGGGAAAGACGTAAGTGTCAAGAATACCGGCGTTGATCCTGGCCAGTTCACCGATGCGTGAGAAATTCCGCAGGAGCTTTTTGCGGTAATCCTCCGCGCTGTCCACCGTCCTCAGTTTTGGCGCGGAAAGCTCACGAATCCAGACCGTCAGATCCGCGTAACGGGTGAGTTCACGTCTCATATCCGTATCCGCCATCATCCGTTCCTCCCCTCGAACAGACCACCGTGATATGTTTTTTATACAGAAAAATATACAAACTGTCAAAGAATTTCCGCGATTTTCAAGAAAGGTTCTCAAAATCGTAATGCCCGGAATTTTTCTTTTCAAAAATGATAGATAATGGTATGAATCCGCAGGCGCGCGTGTTATGATGGAGTACGGAACGTTGGAACACAAGGGGGGAGGGTTGATTCATGGTAACAGAGAACATGCAGAAAACATTCGCAAATCTTGCCATCCGGCAGGGGATCAATTTGCAGGAGGGACAGAGCCTCATCATCGGTGCCAACGTACGGGACGCGGCCTTTGTGCGCATGTGCGTGGAGGAGGCCTATGCGGCCGGCGCAAAGAAGGTGATGGTGGACTGGCGGGACGAGCTGGTCACAAGGACGCATTACTTAAAGCAGTCAACGGAAACGCTCTGCGACATTCCGGACTGGATTGTAGCGCGGGAAACCTACCGGCAGGGCGAGGGCTGCTGTTTCTTAAGCATCAAGAGCGATATCCCCGGGGTCAACAAAGACGTGGATCCCGAAAAGATGCAGGCACTGTCACAGGCCAGCGCGAAGAAAATGGGGGAACTGAACCGCTTTTACATGACGAACCGTGCGCAGTGGTGCGTCATCAGCCTGCCGAGCACGGAATGGGCAAAGGTGGTTTTTCCGGAACTGCCTGAAGAGGAAGCGATGGAGCGGCTTTCCGATCTGCTGTATGCGGTCAGCCGCGTCCGGGAAGGGGAGGACGCGCTGCAGGAATGGGCGGAGCATAACGCGACGCTGATGGAGCGGGCAAAGAAAATGAACGATTTCAATTTCCACGCCCTGCATTTCAAAAGCGAACAGTCGGGAACTGACCTTACGGTGGGTCTCGTGAAGGATCACATCTGGAGCGGCGGCGGCAGCGTCACGCAGTCCGGCATCCGCTTCAATCCGAACATCCCGACGGAGGAGATCTTCACCATGCCGTCAAGGACAAGGATGGAGGGCTATGTGAAGGCTTCCATGCCGCTGGATTACCAGGGTGGTCTGATCAAGGGGCTCTGGCTGAAGGTGAAGGACGGCCGCGTGACGGAGCACGGCGCGGACGAGGGAGAAGACCGCCTCGCAAAGCTTCTTGACACGGATGAGGGCACCCGTTCCTTCGGCGAGGTGGCGCTGGTGCCATACGATTCGCCGATTTCCCAATCCGGCATCCTGTTTTACAAGACGCTGTATGACGAGAACGCTTCCTGCCATCTGGCCCTGGGCAGGCCTTACCCGAAGAACCTCAAGGGCGGGGAGGGCATGAGCATTGAGGAACTGAAGGCGCACGATGCCAATGAGTCCGACCAGCATGTGGACTTCATGTTCGGCACGCAGGATATGCAGATTGACGGCTTGGCGGAGGACGGTACGAGAACGCCGGTCTTCCGGGAGGGGAATTTTGTCTTCTGACATGAAAATGCAATGGTGAGAAGTTAAATAAAGAATCATATACAAATATATATATTTTCAGAAAATGAAAAACAGCGCGTCACTGCGCTGTTTTTTTGATTGGTTTCTCTATCGGGCGAGATGAAAATGTAAACATGCGAAGAATTTTATCAAAAATCGAGGCTTTGAAAAATTATTTTCGATTTTTTTGAAAAAATATCGCCAAAAGTCTAATCATTCTGCAAAAGGCGTCCGATAACAAAGATACATGTTGGGATATGGATGGCGTATGTCTGTATTCATTTATTTAATTCACAGGAGGAGAAAACTATGGCGAAGGAAAAAACAAGAAGTGCGGCGCCCGTAAGCGGCGGCGGTGGTTTCGGCATCAATGCACTGAAACTGAAACACATGAAGGTGGAGAACAAATTCTCCTACGTTTTCAACCGGCTGCTGATCATGATGCTTGTGGCGTCTTTGGCGCTGATCTTCACCGTGGTCTACTGCGTCTTCCAGTACCGGACGATGTACACGCATTATTACGAAACCGCACTGGAGGTTTCGAATGCCAGAGGTGCCATGCAGTCCCTGGCGAAGAATGTCTGTTACATCATCGCCATTCCGGAAGGCCAGGAATCGGCCAAGGCGGCGAGGCTGGAAGCAGCGACAAACGACTCCGGGCAGCTGAAGGAGGCGATTGAAGCACTGAAGGAAATGTATCCCTCCAGTGATATTGTGGCAGAGCTTTATGAAACCTATGAACGCGTGGTGAACGGTGCCGGCACCTGGATCGCAATGGTCAACGAGGGGGCTTCGGATGCCGCTCTTTACGAGGAATTTGAAGCAACCATTGTTCCCGGTCTGACGGAGCTGAAGGACGATATTCTGAACATCAATGAGATTGCCCAGGATCAGGCGAGCAGCGCCTACATGACGGCACTCATCATTGCCATCGTCTGCTCCGTTGTGGCTGTCATTCTTGTGGTACTGCTCTTTATCACCGTCAACGACGGCAAGAAGAAACTGACCTACGGCATTGTCACGCCGGTGAACGAAGTGGCGAACGCCGCGGAAGAAATGTCCAAGGGCAATCTGAATCTGGAAATCAATTATGAGTCCGATGACGAGCTGGGTCATCTCTCCGACAGCATGCGGACCTCCACGGAAGTGCTGCACGGCATCGTGGCGGACCTGCAGGATGTGATGCACCGCTTAGGCGGCGGCGACCTGGTGCACGGTTCCCGCAATCCGGAATGCTACATCGGTGACTTCCTTCCGATCGCGCAGGAGATCCGTAAATTCCGTGACAGCCTTGCCGGCACGATGGGAGATATCAAGAACGCGTCCGGACAGGTGTCCACGGGTGCGACAAATATGAGCCAGGGTGCACAGGATCTTGCGGAAGGCGCGACCGACCAGTCCGCTTCCGTGGAAGAACTGACGGCCAGCGTCCAGACCGTTGTGGAACAGACGAAGGTGCTTTCGGAATCCGTCGAAAACGGCGCGCGTGTGGCAAGAGACGTCAAGGCAAGTACGGACGAAGGCGCGGAGCACATGTCGCATGTGGTGCAGGCCATGGCGAAGATCACGGAAGCCTCTTCCCAGATCGCCGAGATTTCCAACACGATTGCGGACATCGCTTCCCAGACGAACCTGCTGTCCCTGAACGCATCCATCGAGGCGGCGAGAGCGGGACAGTCGGGCAAGGGCTTTGCGGTTGTTGCCGATGAAATCCGGAAGCTGGCGGGGCAGTCCGCGGAGGCGGCCAGCCACACCAAGGAACTCATCGACATGACGATCGAGAACGTCAACGAAGGCAACACGGTTGTGGAAGAGACGAACCAGGCGCTGCAGAAGGTCATGGAAGGCATCGACGAGATCCAGGAAATCATGACGCAGAACTCCGAGGTGGCGCAGCAGCAGTCCGAGGCGATGAACGAGATCGACAAGGGCATCGAGCAGATTTCGCAGGTGGTGCAGTCCAACGCGGCAAGCGCGCAGGAATCCAGCGCGATTTCGCAGGAACTGTCCACGCAGTCCGATTCGCTGAATGATTTGGTAGCCAAATTCGTAATCGAGTAAGCGCGTAGCACACAAGCCACGCGACTGAAAAACAAATGGCGGTGGGAACTGTTTACAGATTCCCGCCGTCGTTTTGTTTTTCGGGCATGCGGCGACAGCCGCGTAGTCGGGATTTGCGAAGCAAATCGCGACGAGCCCGCGTGGCCCGCACTTGCATGCTTCCCCTTTTTCTTTTATACTGTCTGTGTATCCGTAACGCATACAGGGAGGAGAGGGATTATGGCTGATACGGAAAAGACCATCAAGGAAATGATGCAGCAGGCAAAGGACAAGGCGGAACCGGCGCTGAAGAAGGCAAAGGAAAAAGCGGAACCGGCCCTGAAGAAAGCGAAAGAGAAGGCGGAGCCCGCGCTGAAAAAAGCGAAGGAAAAGGCGGAGCCGACGATCAAAAAGGCGCGCGAGAAAGCAGAGCCCGCACTGAAGAAGGCAAAGGAAAAGGCGGAGCCCGCCATCCGCGAGACGCTGGACAAAACGGCGAAGGCCATGGCGAAGACCGAGGTCTTTCTGCAGTTTGACGACAACGAATTGCGGATTGACGATATCGTGGAAAAAGCCCGCACGGATTACGCGGACAAGGGCGGCAATCCCCGTTCGATCAAAACGCTCCGCGTCTATGTCAAGCCGCAGGACCGCGCCGCGTATTATGTCGTCAATCACGACGAGACCGGCCGGGTGTTCCTTTGATGGCTAATGAAATTTCACGCGCATCCCTCTGGGGCTTAAGCCATTACACCTACGGTGAGGCTTATTTCGGTTCCCTTGGGGGGATGCGCTATCGTGTGGCAAGGGAGCCGCTGGAGCATGTTGCCTACAAGGATCCGTCGGTGCAGGCGGACGCTTTGCTGAAGGCCAGCGTCTGGCCGGAGCCCTTTGCCTACGCGAAAACCCCGGCGGAGGACATCCTGGAACAAAGCTTCCCCTTCTCCGAGGAAGGCATGGACGAAGCCGTCCGCTGGATGAACGAGCAGTATCTTTCTACATTTTCCCAAAAATAAAAAAAGGAATCTCCCTCCCGGCACCGAATGTAACATACGGGAGGGAATGCCATGCGGATTCGTGAAATACTCGAACAAAGAGAACATGAGATACTTTCGCCTTATGCTTCTTTTTCCGACTCGTCAAAGGGTCGCGAACGGGAGGAAAAGCCCTGCGAGATCCGGCCTGCCTTTCAGCGGGACCGCGACCGCATTCTGTATTCCAATTCCTTCCGCAGACTCAAGGACAAAACGCAGGTCTTTCTGACGCCGCACGGAGATCATTACCGTACGCGGATGACGCATTCCCTGGAGGTGGCGCAGAACGCCCGCACCATCACCCGTGCGCTTAAGCTGAACGAGGATCTGGCGGAGGCCATTGCCCTCGGGCATGATCTCGGGCACACCCCCTTCGGCCACGCCGGGGAGCGGGCCCTTCGTGACGTCTGTCCTTTGGGCTTTGCGCATAACGAACAGAGCCTCAGGATTGTGGAACGCCTGGAAAAATTAGGAAAAGGGCTGAACCTGACCTTTGAGGTGCGGGACGGCATCCTGAATCACGAGATGGAACTGAGCCCCGCAACGCTGGAGGGCAGGGTGGTCCGGCTGTCCGATAAAATCTGCTACCTGCATCATGACGCGGAGGACGCTGTCCGCGGCGGTATTCTTTCCCTGGAGGAGATTCCGAAGGACATCGGGGACATCCTCGGCTATTCCACGGATGACTGGTTCGACACGATTTTCACCAGCATCATCACGCAGAGCGAGGGGAAGGATGATGTCACGATGGACGAGGAGGTGTACAAGGCCACAATGCGCCTGCGCAGCTTTATGTTTGAGCGCGTTTACACCAACCCGAAGGCCAAGTCGGAGGAGGGGAAGGCGATTGAGATGGTCAAGACGCTGTACACCTATTACTTCGATCATACGGAGGTCTTTCCGCCCTATCTGCGTGATATGATGGAAGCGGGAGAACCGAAGGAACGGGTGGTCTGTGATTATATCAGCGGCATGACGGACCGTTTCGCCATTTCCCGTTATCAGGAACTGTTCATTCCGAAGAGCTGGAGCGTATACTGAGCATGCGCTATGACGACAGCATCATCGAGGATGTGCGCGCGGCAAACGATATTGTGGACGTGATTTCACAGACGGTGCAGCTTTCCCGCAGGGGGAGCAATTACTTCGGACTCTGTCCCTTTCATAACGAGAAAACCCCGTCCTTCTCCGTCTCGCCCGCAAAGCAGATGTTTTACTGCTTCGGCTGCGGCGTTGGCGGCAATGTCTTCACCTATGTCCAGAAATACGACAACCTCAGCTGGACGGAGGCGGTGAAGCAGCTGGCGGAGCGTGCGCATATCACGCTGCCCACGGGCGGGGACGCGGAGAAAGAAAAGCAGAAGACGGACAGGCGGAAGCGTCTTCTGGACGCGAACAAGGAAGCGGCCGCCTGGTATTATTACCGCCTGCGCTCGGAGAAGGGCGCGGCGGGCATGCAGTACCTGCAGCAGCGGGGGCTTTCGGAGGAAACACTGAAGCGATTCGGCTTAGGCTTCGCACCGCTGTCCAGGGATGTTCTCGTCCGTTACTTAAGGGAAAAGGGTTTTTCGGATGCGGAAATCGTCGACGCGGGACTGGCGGTCCGGGACGAAAAGAGCGGTCTGAAGGACAAGTTCTGGAACCGCGTGATGTTTCCGATCCAGGACACAAACGGCCGCGTGATCGGCTTTGGCGGACGGGTCTTAGGCGAAGGAGAGCCGAAATACCTGAACTCGCCGGAGACCATGATCTTCGACAAAAGCCGCAATCTTTACGGCCTGATGTACGCGAAGAACGCAAGGAAGGGACTCTTTATTCTTTGCGAGGGCTATATGGATGTCATTGCCATGCAGCAGGCGGGCTTTTTAGAGGCAGTGGCCTCCCTCGGCACTTCCTTTACGGAGGGGCAGGCGGCGCTGTTGAAGCGTTACACAAAGGAAGCGGTGCTGGCCTATGATTCGGACGAAGCAGGGACCAGAGCCGCGCTGCGTGCCATCCGCGTGCTGCGGGGGGCGGGCTTACGCGCTAAGGTTATGACGCTGGCTCCGCATAAGGACCCGGACGAGTTTTTGAAGGCGTTGGGCGCGGAGGAAATGGAGCGGCGGATCCGTGCGGCGGAGAACGCCTTTCTGTTTGAGATTTCCGTGATCGAGCGCGGCTACCGGATGGAGGATCCCGCGGAGCGGACGGCCTTTTACAAAGAAATGGCGGCGCGTCTGTTGCAGACCTTTCCGGAGGCGGTGGAACGGGAAAATTATCTGCAGACGCTCTGCGCGAAGTATCATATCAACGCGGATGATTTCCGGCAGACCCTGGCCACGATTCCTGCCGGTGCGTTGCAAAGCGCTGCGGCGCAGCAGCGGGAGAACGTTTACACAAGGGCAAGGAAGGCCCGGGGCGAGGAAGGGGTCAAGTCCCAGCGGATGCTGTTGGCCTGGCTTGCGGAGCGTCCGGCGGACTTTGAACGCATCCGGGAGGATGTGCAGGTGACGGATTTTACGGATCCCTTCTGCGCACGCGTCGCGGAGATGATGTTTGCCGCGCTCACGGAAGGACGCTTTCAGGCGGCGGCTCTGCCGGACCGCTTTGAGGAGGAAGAGGAACGCGAACAGTGCGCCCTCATCCTCAACACGCCGGTGGTCATCGGCGAAAAGGAAGCGGAGCAGAGCCAGGCGCTGCATGACATTGTGCTGGATGTGATCAAACGCGCCTATGACAAAAAACTGAAGGAAGCAAATCCGTCGGATCCGTCCTATCTCAGTATGACCATAGAGGGAAAACGAAGGCTGGAGGATTTCTCCAGACGCAGAGGATAAACCGGTAAGGAAAGAGGAGAACAAACATGGCAACAGCAAAGAAAGCGACACCGAAACCCGCGGCAAAGAAAGCCCCCGCAAAGAAGGAAGCCCCGAAGAAGGCGGCGCCGAAAAAGACCGCCGCGCCGAAGGCTTCCGCCAAAAACGACGCTGCCGCAAAGAAGGCGGCGGAAGAAAAACGCAGGGCGCAGGAAAAGCTGAGGCGGGAAAAGGAGCAGGCGGCAAAGAAGGCGGCCGAGGAAAAGAAGAAACGGGAAGCGGCAAAAAAGAAAGAGGCGGATGAAAAACGCCGTGCCGCGGAGCGTGCCAAAAAGGAGCGCGACAGAGCCGCCGCCGCGAAAAAGAAGGAGCAGGAGAAGGCGAAGAAGGAAGCTGCCGCCAAACGCGCGGCGGAGGAAAAACGCCGGAAACAGGAGCGCGAAAAAAAGGAACGCGAGAGGGCCGCTGCCGCAAAAAAGAAGGAGCAGGAGCGGCAGAAAAAACTGAAGGAGCAACAGCGGGAACGCGAAAAAAAGGAACGCGAGAAGGCCGCCGCCGCGAAAAAGAAGGAGCAGGAAAAGCAGAAAAAACTGAAGGAACAGGAAAAGGCCAGAAAGCTGAAAGAGGCCGAGCTCGCCAAAAAGCAAAAGGAACAGGAGAAGGCCAAAAAGCAAAAAGAGGCCGAGAAAGCCAAACAGAAGAAAGCCCCCGAAAAGACGAAAAAGCCGAAGTTCACGGAATTCCCGGAGGAACCGGATCTTTTCGTTGAAGAGACGGACGATGACGACCGCGTGTGGACGCAGGAGGATCAGCTGAAACTGGAACAGCGAATCCGGGATCTGATCCAGCACGCGCGGAAAAAGAAAAACGTCCTGGAATACAGCGAAGTCAGCGATGCCCTCGCCGATCTGCATCCGGGCGAGGAGCAGATGGAGCACGCCTTAGAGACACTGGAACAGTCTCACATCGACGTGCTGCAGATCACGGATGACACGGACGATATTCCGGACGACGAGCTGTTGCTGGCGGATGAGGAAGGCAGCGAGGTCGAGAATCTGGACGTGGACATTCCCGACGGCGTGAGCATTGAGGATCCCGTCCGCATGTATCTCAAGGAAATCGGCAAGGTGCCGCTGCTTACCGCCGATCAGGAAGTGGAGTTCGCGAAGCAGATGGAGGCCGGTACGGCGGCGGACCGCGTGCTTGGCCGCGTGACGGAGGAGCAGGAGGATCCGCAGCGCAGAAAGGAAGAAGCGCAGCTGGTCAAGGGCAAGAACCGCAGACAGTTGAACGATATGTCCCGCAAGGGCGAGGCGGCCAGAAAGAAGCTGGCCGAGGCGAACCTGCGTCTCGTGGTGTCGATTGCGAAACGCTATGTGGGACGCGGCATGCTGTTCCTCGATCTCATTCAGGAAGGCAATCTGGGCCTGATCAAGGCCGTGGAAAAATTTGATTTCCGCAAGGGCTTCAAGTTCTCCACCTACGCGACCTGGTGGATTCGTCAGGCCATTACGAGAGCCATCGCCGATCAGGCGCGCACGATCCGCATCCCGGTGCACATGGTGGAGACGATCAACAAGCTGATCCGCGTGTCCAGGCAGCTGCTGCAGGAGCTCGGCCGTGAGCCGGCGCCGGAGGAAATCGCGGAGAAGATGGACATCCCCGTGGAACGCGTCCGGGAGATCCTGAAGATTTCCCAGGAACCGGTATCCCTCGAAACCCCCATCGGCGAGGAAGAGGATTCGCACCTCGGAGATTTCTTAGAGGACGACAAGGTCATGGAGCCGCCGGATGCCGCAGCCTTCACGCTCTTAAAGGAGCAGCTCGTCGAGGTGCTGGGCACGCTGACGGAGCGCGAACAGAAGGTGCTGCGTCTGCGCTTCGGCCTGGATGACGGCAGGGCCCGCACGCTTGAGGAAGTGGGCAAGGAGTTTAACGTGACCAGGGAACGCATCCGCCAGATTGAGGCGAAGGCGCTCCGGAAGCTGCGTCACCCCTCCCGTTCCAGAAAGCTGAAGGACTATTTGGACCTGCAATAATTTCAATCAAATAAAAAGATAAAAAATAATGCTTGCGTTTCTTCTGCGGCTGTGGCATATTATATATTATCAACTGTTTAGCACAAAAACACCACAGCGCAGGAGAAATGCAAAATGAAGAACGTCAGCAAGTACCAGCCACAGTATTTTATGCCGCCCGAGGTCACGCATGACTGGGTATGGAAGGATCATCTGGATCATCCGCCCGTCTGGTGCAGCGTGGATCTGCGCGACGGCAACCAGGCCCTGATTGAGCCGATGAGCACGAAGGAGAAGTTGGAATACTTCAAGATGCTTGTCGCGCTCGGCTTCAAGGAAATCGAGATCGGCTTTCCGGCGGCCAGTGAGACGGATTACGAATTCGCCCGCGTGCTGATCGAAGAGAAGCTGATTCCGGATGACGTGACGGTGCAGGTTCTGACGCAGGCGAGGGAGCATATCATCCGCAAGACCTTTGAGGCCGTGGAGGGTGCGCCCCACGCCATCGTGCATCTGTATAATTCCACCTCTCTCGCACAGCGGGAGCAGGTCTTTGGCAAGAGCCGCCCGGAGATCCTTCAGATCGCCGTGGACGGCGCGAAGCTCTTAAAGCGTCTCGCGGAACAGACAAAGGGCAATTTCTCCTTCCAGTATTCGCCGGAGTCCTTCTCCGGGACGGAGGTGGATTATGCCGTCGAGGTCTGCGGGGCGGTACTGGACATCTGGCGTCCCGACAAGGAGCGGAATGTCATCATCAACATCCCGACCACCGTGGAAAACGCCATGCCCCATGTCTTCGCATCCCAGATCGAATACATCTGTCATCACCTGCCTTACCGCGAGCATGTGACGCTTTCGGTGCATCCGCACAACGACAGGGGCACCGGCGTCGCGACGGCGGAAATGGCGGTGTTGGCCGGCGCGGACCGTGTGGAAGGCACGCTCTTCGGGAACGGCGAGCGGACGGGCAATGTGGACATCATCACCCTGGCGCTGAATCTCTATTCCCACGGCGTGGATCCGGGCCTGGATTTTTCGGACATCAACCGCATCGCGGCACGCTATGAAAACCTGACCCGCATGACGGTGGAACCCCGTCATCCCTACGGCGGACAGCTGGTATTCACGGCCTTTTCCGGCTCCCATCAGGACGCGATCGCCAAGGGCTTTGCCTGGCATGACAAGGGGAAGGACAAGGGTATCTGGACCGTTCCCTATCTGCCGATTGATCCGGCGGACATCGGCCGCACCTACGACGGCGATGTCATCCGCATCAACTCCCAGTCCGGCAAGGGCGGCGTCAGCTACATCCTGCGCACGAATCACGGGATTGCGCTGCCGCGGGCCATGCAGGAGGAGGTCGGTTATCTCGTCAAGGACATTTCCGACAAGGAGCACGCGGAGCTGACGCCGGAACGGATTTACCGGATCTTCGAAGACAGCTATGTGCATAATCACACGCAGTTTCATCTGGCGGACTGCCGTTTTGTCAAGGACCACGGCATTGTCGCGAAGGTGGAGATCGAGGCGGACCGGAACCGTACGACGGTGGAGGCTTCCGGCAGCGGCCGACTGGATGCCGTCAACCACTGCATCATGCAGCACTTCGGCCTGGACTACAAGCTCGCGAGCTATGAGGAGCACGCCCTCGGCGAAGGGGCGGACGCCAAGGCGGTGAGCTATGTCAGCATCATCCTGGGAGAGCGCGTCTTCTGGGGCGTGGGCATTCATACGGACATCATCCAGTCCTCCATTGACGCGCTTGTGAGCGCCGTGAACCGGCTGCTGATGAGCGGCCACGCGGAGGGTGAAAAGGACGATCGCATCGGACAGATCCTGGGCTTCATCCGCAAGCATTACCGCACGGTGACGCTGGATGATCTTTCGCGGGAGTTTTACCTTTCGAAGCCCTATCTTTCCCGTTACATCCGGGACAAGTCCGGGATGACCTTCGGCGGCAACGTGCAGAAGATCCGCCTCGGCAAGGCCACCTCCATGCTCCGTTCCGGGAACATGCGGGTGGAGCGTATCGCGGAGTCGGTGGGCTATCCGAACGTGGAACACTTTAACCGCCTGTTCAAAAAGACCTTCGGCTGCACCCCGGTGCAGTACCGTGAATCCGTCAACGTGCAGGAAGGTTCCTGAGGGTGAGACGTTTTTTTGCGCCAATCCTGTTTCTTTGTCTGTCCCTGTTGTGTTCCGCCTGCGACGCGGAAAAGTTAGTGGTGACAAAGAGCTTTGCGCGGGATGAGGTATTCCGTGTCGAGACAAGCTCCTGCAGCGTGCAGGAGATGAAGGTTTATCTCGTCAATCTGAAGAACGCCTATGCGGAAATCGGCGCGCCGGAGGATCTCATCCGGGAAAACGCGCTTTCCTTCGCGTCCCAGGTCAAGATTATGAATCTTCTGGCGGACCGGATGAATATCCGGATCGAGGAACCGGAGCGGGAGAAGGCGACGGAGGCGGCGGCGGAGTATTACCGTTCCCTCTCGGAAGCGGACCTTACGGCCCTGGAGGACATCACGGAGGAAAAGCTCCGGCGGATGTACATGGAAATGGCACTGGCCGGAAAGGTGTATGATTACGCCGTGCGGGACATCAATCCGGAGATCTCCGACGACGAGGCGCGCACGATTACCGTGGAGCAGATCATGGTGGGGAAGGGCCGTGACGCCGCGGCGGCAGAGGCTTCCATCCGTGAGGCCGAGGCGCGGATTGCCGCGGGGGATGATTTTTTGCAGGTCCTTCAGGTCTATAACGAAGCGGACACGGCAAGGGTTTCCTTCGGTACGGGAGAGGGCGGCGGTATTCCGGAGCAGGAAGCCTTCGCGCTGGAAACGGGAGAGATCAGCGAAGTGCTGGAAACGGAGGAAGCTTATTATCTTTTGCGCTGCGTCTCTTCCTTTGACCGGGAGCAGACGAGGGAGAACAAGACGCGGATTGTGACGAGGCGCAAGCGCGAGGCCTTCGGGAAAATGTACGACAGCTTCGTGGAGGAAGTGACAATACAGCTCAACGAGGCGCTTTGGGATACGCTGGAGATTCCGGAGGGAGAGCATACGACGGCATCCTTCTGGACCGTATATGAGGCTTATTTTCCTTCGGAGTAAATTGACATTTTCATCCCGCGGGCATAAAATTTGTACGGTGCCTTAAGAGCACAAAATCGTTTTGTACGGAGGATGAAACACATGTCTGAAAAAAAGGGGAATCTGTCGATCAACTCGGAAAACATGTTTCCGATCATTAAGAAGTGGCTGTATTCGGACCACGACATCTTTTACCGCGAGGTGATTTCCAACGCCTGCGACGCGATCACCAAGATCAAAAAAATGAGCGGCATGGGGGATGTGACGCTCGCGGACGGCTGGAAGCCGCGCGTCGATATCATCGTCAATGACAAGGAAAAGACGGTGAAGATCGTCGATAACGGCATCGGCATGACGGCGGACGAGGTGGAGCAGTACATCAACCAGGTGGCCTTTTCCGGCGCTTCGGATTTCCTTGAAAAATACAAGGACAAGGACGCGAACGACCAGATCATCGGTCACTTCGGTCTCGGCTTTTATTCCACCTTCATGGTGTCGGACAGCGTGGAGATTCTGACGCTGTCGTATCAGGAAGGCGCGAAGGCCGTGCACTGGGACTGCGACGGCTCCAGCGAATATGAAATGAAAGAGGGTGAGGCTTCCGCCTTTGCGGAGGAGCTGCAGGAACTGCTCGGCGCCTATGCCGCGGGGCATCCCTTCGGCACGGTGATTACGCTGCACATCGCGGACGACTGCCTCGAATTCTGCAACGAATACAAGGCGCGCGAGGTCATCAAGAAATACTGCAACTTCATGCCTTATGAGATTTATCTGTCCAAGGAAGGCGACGACCGCACGGAGACGGTGAAGGAATCCGAAAAGCTGGATACCGACACCGTGATTGAGGAAATCGTCCCGGAGAAGAAGGAAGACGACAAGGACAAAAAGGAAGAGGAAAAGAAGTTCAAGGTGAAGCGGCGTCCGGAGCTTCTGAATGATATTCACCCGCTCTGGACCAAGGCTGTGCAGGACTGCACGGAGGATGAGTATAAGGAGTTCTTCCGCAAGACCTTCCAGGATTACAAGGAGCCGCTGTTCTGGATTCATCTGAACATGGATTATCCCTTTAATCTCAAGGGCATCCTTTATTTCCCGAAGATCAACATGGAGTTTGAGTCCATCGAGGGCACGATCAAGCTGTATAACAACCAGGTCTTCATCGCGGACAACATCAAGGAAGTCATCCCGGAATACCTCATGCTCTTAAAGGGCGTGATCGACTGTCCGGACCTGCCGCTGAACGTCTCGCGCTCGGCCCTGCAGAACGACGGCTTCGTGACGAAGATCAGCGAGTACATTTCCAAAAAGGTCGCGGAGAAGCTGGCCGGGCTCTGCAAGACGGACAAGGAAAACTATGACAAGTACTGGGACGATATCTCGCCCTTCATCAAGTACGGGTGCCTGCGGGACGACAAGTTCTGCACCAGGATGACGCCGTACATTCTCTTCCGCAATTTAGACGGGCAGTACCGGACGCTCCCGGACGCGCTGAAGATCAACGACG
>JAFZLB010000085.1 GCA_017551665.1 Lachnospiraceae bacterium | reverse complement strand
TGGCATCCGTCGCATCCGCCTCTTGCAGCGTACACTCTTCCAGATAAAGCGAACTGTCCATGCCGCTTGTGCCGATCATATAGGTATGCGTCCGGCCGTTCTCGTCCACACAGGAGAACGCGTTCGTCGGAAAATCACCCGCGAACGACATTTCCGCCAGGAAGAATTCACGAGGCAGCATATCGCCCAGGAAAAGTTTCTCCTGGTATTCGAACACGGCACTGTCCGACGTAAAATCAACGATCATGCCGGTGTAGAGCGTGACATCATACACATTCTCTTTTGCGCCAAAGACAAGTCTCAGCGCGTATTCCGAAGTGTCCATTTCGATCGCATCCAGATTCTCCGTCATCAAAGAAACATCCCCGGGGAAGGCGACCGAGACCGGCTCATTGCCCTGAACCCATCCTTCCTCCCCAAACATGGTAGCGATGGGATCCGGCCCGGGCTCCGGTTCCGGTTCCGGTTCCGGTTCGGGCTGCGGCTGCATGGTGTTGCTGCTGTTCACGTGAATGGTCACGTCATGCGCAGGCATGGTAAAGGCAATGATGGCAGTCCAGTCCTCGTACTCCTCCGTAAAGCTGACATCATCGCTGGAAAAGGTGTAACTCGTATCCGTCGCCAGCGGATATTGTAAGGTAACGCGCTGTCCCTCGGTAAAGACACCCTGCAGCCGGTCTTCGACGAAAACCTGATAGCTGCCTTTTTTTCCAAGCAGCAGCACCAGCAGCACGACGATTCCCGCCACCAGTACAACGCCGCCGCAGACCAGGCCGATGATCAGACCTTTCTTTGACTTTTTCGCGGGGGGCTGCGGTTGTCGCATCTGCCTTTGCGGTGCCGCCTGTTGCTGCATCTGCGAAGCAAAGGGCTGCTGCTGCGGCATCTGCTGCGGAACAGGCTGCTGTTGCCGCATCTGCATCTGCTGCGGTGCTGCCTGCTGCTGTGCCGCACCGCAATGCGGGCAGAAGGGCGCGCCGCCGGGGAGTTCATTTCCGCAATTCTGACAAAAAGCCATCGTTCATATCCTCCTGTGAAGGTTCTTCCCGCTCAGGGCAGGGCCTGAAAAGGAAGCGTTACGACATTTGTGAGATAACTGTCGTGCCAGTCAATGTACGTCGCGTCATCGATCGACATCGAAAGATCACTGAAATCTCCGTTCTCGGGCAGGGCATAGTAGGAGCCGCCGTGACAACTGATGCCGTAGCCGTACTGGGAAATACTGCCCTTTTCATACTTCTGGTTGCTCCCGTAGCTTTCGCCCGCGCCCATGGAGCCGAAATGGATCAGCGTGTTATCCTCGCGAAAATAATAGCAGCTGCGGGTCCAGCCGAACATCACCGGCACGGACCGGTTGCCCTCTATGGTATAGATCGCGATGATTTCCGCAGCGTCCTTCCCTTCCATTCCGCCGTCTTTCATGGGATATACCTTGGAGTTTCTGCCGATCAGAAGCTCCGGCGTGCCGTCGCCGTCGAGATCCTTAAGGACATAACCGACGGGACCGTCGGTACCGCCGGCATACTGGCCGTGGGCCAGTTCCATGATGATACAGGACGCGCCGTAGTTCAGGGGATCGTCATGACCGATTCCGAGGGAAACCTCCTCTCCGCCTAAGGCGCTGGCAAAGCGCGCGAGCACCTCTTCGTAGTTGGCAGGCGCTTCGCCGACATCCTCTGATGCGTCGTATGCGTCCGCGGCGATATAAGTGCTGGTGAATTCGTTCTCCGTCACCGTAAGGTTGCCCTCCGGGGTTTTTCGAAGCGTAACCTCCGCCTGTTTGCCGCTGTCACCATAAAGATACATGCGAAACGAACCGTCCTCCTGGCGAACCAGATAGCCTTCCTCCAGGAGGATTTCTTCGTCAATGTTATCAAAATAGTATAATCCGAAGGACTCAATGTTCAGATAAATGCTGTCGTTCTCCCGGCTGACCCAGGTTCCCCGGATATCCGAATAGTCCACGAGCGGCGCGCCGGTGTAAGAGACACCCGGCTCCCATTTGCTGCCGTTCGCGGCCTCGATGCCGTCATAGAGTTCCTGCCGGTGCTCATAGATCCAGTCCCCGTCCGCTGTTCCGCGAAGATGCTCGGTATCCGCCACAAGATACAGGGGATAGCCGGTCGGTATCGTCAGCACCCCCAGCATTTCCATGTCCCGATTTCCGATGACCGAATTGATCTGGTGATCGCCGTTACATTTCAGGACAAGGGTACAGGCGTTGGTGTCCTTCGCGGAAATAAACAGCGCGTCATACCAGGGGCCGTGCGGGGAGACGCCGTCGACAATATCTTTGATGTGTTCTTTCCATTCGATCGGGACTGTCACCCGGAAATAATCGTATTCGAGTACCGTTGTTTCCCCCTGCGCGGGCGTTTCGGCCGATGTCGCGGACGCGGCACTGTCTGCGCTTGTTGCCGCGCTGTTCACAGTGTTCGAACTGTTGCTGTTGACCATGCCTTCGCCGTCCAGAACGTGACCGCCGCCGAGCACACCGGTCAGAAACAGAATCAGAACCACAAGGCCGGCCGTAAGCGCGACGCCGCCGCAGACCAACCCGATGATCAGACCTTTGCGGGAGTTCTGTCCGCCCGGCTGCGCCTCGTATTGCTGCGTATATACCTGCGGTTGCTGTGGCGCGGGGGCCGTCTGTCCGCCGCTTCCCTGCGCAGCGCCGCAGTTACCGCAGAACGGAGCGCCGTCCGGAATCTGTGCCCCGCATTGTTTACAAAACGCCATGATACATTCTCCTCCCATAACCTTCCGGCGTTGTCCGCTTTCTCACGCTTCTATCCTATCATGTTTTTATTATTGAAACATCCTACAAATGGGGGGTTTTTCAAAAGAAGCGGTAATCCTCAGCTGCCCGCGCGGGTGAGCTCTGCGAGACCGAGCACCGTGAAATCCACAAAGGCCGTGCGGACGGGATCCTTTGCGGCGAGCGCCTTCAGCCGTTCCACCAGCGTTTCCTTCGCGTCCTTTCCGCGCATATTGATGAAATCCACGAGAATGATGCCGCTGATGTCACGCAGACGGATCTGCCGCATCAGTTCCTCCGCGGCTTCCAGATTGATGTTCAGAAAATAGTTGTCACCGCTTTTGATATTCTTTCCGGAGTTGACGTCAATGACCGTCAGCGCCTCCGTTTTGTCGATCACGAGAAAGGCGCCGGACTTTAACCAGATCACGCGTTTTTCCAGATCCTCCAATGCCTGTTCCAGACGATAGAGCTCCGACAGCGTCGCCACGCTTCGGTCATGGAGCTTCAATTCGACATCCGCATGTTCGGTCACGACAGGCAGTGCGGACAGATCTTCACAAACAGCTTCGTCCTCGCATTTGATTTCCACGGGAAGATCAGCGTCCTCCCCGCGCAGGAAATGATACAGGCGCGTCAGTTCTTCGTTTTCAATCTCCTGCGCAGCGGCGCGGTAAAGACATGTGCCCGCCGCAAGACGCGCGGCACGATGTATGATCTCTTCCGCTTTTGCGCGCAGCTGCTTCAGTTCCGCAAGAACCGTTTTTACGCCTTCGGCAGGGATGCGCTGTCCCGCGTCCGCAAGACGGGCAATTTCCGTACGGAGAATGACGCCGTAATCTTTGAGATCCTCTTTGGAAACGATCTCTCCCGCTGCGACAGACTTTTTGACATCGCGCAACAGCGGCTGACGGATGCCCTCTTCGAGTCTGGAAGAAGCGCCGAAGCCGTGTTTGCCGTAGGTCAGCACCGTGTAGCTGCCGGACAGCGCAAGAAAGCCGGTCAGCTTTGCCTGCTTGACGCCCTGTGCGCAGCGGACGACCTGCACGGCCAGAAGGTCTCCCGGCTTCAGTGCCTGCCCCGTCTGATAAAGGCGGTTGAACAATGCCCCCTTCGGCACCTCCGCGTATTTCAGATAGCCGACGGCGTTTTCGTCATAACGGACAAAGGCGGCATGCATGCCCGGCACGCTGTTTTCCACGCGCCCGACATGAACAGCGGCATCCGGGGATTTTGAGGACCGCGCCAGTGCCGAAAGCTTTCCGTTCGTCATGGCCGCATAGACGCGCTCGCCCTGACGCTCCGTCACTAAAATGCTCAGTTGGTCTAATGCTTTTTTCATGGAATTATCTTACCATATTTCATGGGAAGGTGTATAATAGAGTCAGTTTTCACAACGAAGGCAGGAGGAATGCGGAAATGAAAGTTGTTATTATGGAATCGCTCGGTATACCGGCTGCGGAACTGGAGGCCTTTCAGAGGCCTTTTGAGGAAAAGGGCGTCAGCTTTGTGTCATTCGAAAAAACATCGGATATCTTCCGCATGATCGAACAGGCCAAGGACGCGGAGGTGATGATCCTCGCGAATATGCCGATGCCCGCGGAGGTCATCCGCGCCTGCACCGGTCTGAAGTTCATTGATGTCGCCTTCACCGGTGTGGATCATGTGGCGCTGGATGTTGCGAAGGAAAAGGGCATCGCGGTCAGCAACGCCGCCGGCTATTCCAACGAAGCCGTCGCGGAGCTCGCGGTCGGGATGGCACTCTCCCTTGCCCGCAATATGCGCGAGGTGGAGGAACGCTGCCGTGCAGGACAGGACAAAACCGGTCTTGTCGGCTGGGAGCTGAAGGGCAAAACCGTCGGCATCGTCGGCCTCGGCAAGATCGGAACCAGAAGCGCAGAACTCTTCCACGCCTTCGGTGCGCACATCCTGGCCAACAGCCGCAGCACGCATGCGGACGCGCCTTCCTTTGTGGAACAGACCTCCCTGGAGGAACTCCTGACCCGTTCCGATGTCGTCGTTCTGCACATGCCGCTGACGGAGGAAACCCGCGGCATGATCGATAAGGCTGCGCTTTCGAAAATGAAGAAAACGGCCTTCCTGATCAACCTGGCCAGAGGCCCCGTGATCCATGAGGCGGATCTTTGCGCGGCACTCCGCGAAGGCGTGATTGCCGGCGCTGCGATCGATGTCTTTGACAAGGAACCGCCGCTGGAGATCACTGCGCCCATCCTCCAGGCACCGAAGACCCTGCTCACGCCGCATGTCGCCTTCGCGACGGAGCAGTCCATGACGCTGCGCGCCGAGATCGTCTTCGAAAACCTGAAGCAGTGGATGGAAGGCAATCAGATCAATAAGATTCTGTGACGATGGAAAAGCCGGAACGAAAAGAATCAGACGAAGCGCTTCGCTGGGAGCTTTTGGAAGAAACGCATCCGGTGCAGGATCAGTGGATGGATCTTCGCGCGTCCACGTACCGGATGCCGGACGGCTCTGTCTTTACGCCCTTTTACAGTTACAGCCGCAGAAGCTATGTGGTCATTGTCGCGATCGATACCGGCGGTAACTATATCTGTGTCCGGCAGTTCCGGCCGGGCATCAAATGCGTCACGACGGAATTTCCCGCCGGCGGCATTGAACGCTCGGACGGGCGGGAATACGCCCTGAGCGCGACCGACGCTTCCCTTGCGGAAAACGCGCTGGAAACCGCGCAGCGGGAACTGCTCGAAGAAACCGGTTATGAATCTGATGACTGGACGCATCTGTTGACCGTTCCCTCCAACGCGACTATCTCGGACAATTACGCCTATCTCTTTCTTGCAAAAGACTGCCGTCCCGTCGGCGAACAGCATCTCGACGAGACGGAGTTCCTTCGCGTGGAGCTGCATACCGAATCCGAAATCCGCGAAATGATCCGCGCAAACGCCTTCCCCCAGGCCACGCACATCCTCGCCTTTCTGCTCTCCCAAAATCCCGGGGGGATCTGAGTACTCTCACGCCGCTTCCACGAACCAGCGGTAGTTTTCCTCATAGTATAAATGAACGCGCTGTCCACGGACCAGGCAGGTATAGAGGATCCCGACGCCGCCGGCTTTGCGGCTGGCGGCGCGTTCTGTGCGCAGCACGCGGTCGATTTCATAGCGGCGGCCGTCGGTCCAGGTGATCCAGAGCGGGAACAGCCTGCCGTCCGGCGTGAAGCGCGCGCCGACTTCCACATAGGTTTTGACAGAAGCGCCCGGCTGCATCAGAACACATCCTCCTCTTCCTCCCTGACACCGGTACGGTTGCCGCGTTCCATATAGGAATGCGGATGCACCATGTGATCCTCCGCCTTCGCGTCCAGCGCGGAAAGCTGTTTATCGAAAAACATCAGGCCGCGCTGCACGGCGAAGAAGCCGAAGCGGCGGCGGATCTCCGTGACCGCGCCATCCGCCCGGCGCTGCCGCTCCCGTTCGCGCTCGTCCGCAAAAAGATTCAGCTGATAAGGCACGCCCTCCGGCACCAGCTCCGACACGCGCACGCCGACGCTCCGAAGCGGATGCGACCAGTCGTAATGCGCGCGGAACAGCGAAAGCGCCTGCTGCGCAATCTCTTCGGAGACGTTTGTCGGCACGGTGATCTTGTGCTGTCTGGTGAAGGTAAAGAGGCCGTTGTCCCGCAGGGAGATCCCGATCACCTTTCCCGCAAAGCCGTTTTCCTTCAGGCGCGCGGCCACGCTTTCCGAAAGCAGATAGAGCACGATGCGCACATCCTCTTCCGTCGTCAGATCCCTCGGCGTGGTGGTGGAATTGCCGACGGATTTCAGCGGCACCGCTTCCGTTTCCGCGCTGACGGGCGTCTCGTCCTCTCCCCTCGCAAAGAGGCTTAAGACCAGTCCCATTTTCCCGAGCAGGCGCTTTAAAAACAGGGGATCACAGGTGGCCAGATCCCCGATCGTGCGGAGGCCGTAGCGCGAAAGCTTTGCTTTTGTGGCGCGGCCCACATAGAGCAGGTCCGCGGCCGGTGCCGTCCACACCATCTGCCGGTAGTTCTCCCTGGTGATTTCCGTGATCGCGTCCGGCTTTTTGTAATCCGACCCGAATTTGGCGAAGATCTTGTTCCAGCTGATGCCGACGGAAACGGTGATGCCAAGCTCCTTTTTGACGCGTGCGCTGATCTCTTCCGCGACGGATAAGGCGTCCCCGCTGCAGCGCAGGCAGTCCGTCACATCCAGCCAGGTCTCGTCAATGCCGAAGGGCTCCCGCAGATCCGTGTAGTCCGCGTAAATCTCATTGACCAGACGCGAAAAGCGCAGATACAGATCCATGCGCGGCGGCAAAAAAATCACGGAGGGACAGGCCTGACGCGCCTGCCAGAGCGCCATGCCGGTTTTGACGCCGCAGCGCTTCGCAATGTAATTGGCCGTCAGCACAATGCCGTGCCGCTTTTCCGGATCCCCGCCGACCGCCAGCGGCTGCCCGGCATATTCCGGATGATGCAGCATCTCCACCGCCGCGTAAAAGCAGTTGCAGTCCGCGTGCAGAATACTTCTGTCCATACGCACCTCGTCTGATCTTGTCTTGAAAGGGTATCCTCATGATACAACAAACACGCGTTCGTCGCAATCGAACAGGAAATGAAATTTGAGTTTATCTTCTGTTCGGGTGTTTGCCGCGAAAAAAAACGCCGTCTCCGAAGAAACGGCGTTTTCGTGGGCGTGACGGGGCTCGAACCCGTGACCTTTCGCGTGTGAGGCGAACGCTCTCCCGGCTGAGCTACACTCCCGCAAAACAGGTTTTAAGTTTTGAATGGGCGCAATGGGGCTCGAACCCATGACCTCCCGCACGTCAAGCGGACGCTCTCCCAGCTGAGCTATGCTCCCAAGTACTGCAACGAAATATACTTTAACACAGTTTCCCGAAAAAAGAAAGCCTTTTTTTTATCCGTGTTCCGGCCGTGAAGTGAAAAAGTAAATTCCACTCTGAAGGGGGCGAAGTGGAAACAAGTCTTGCAGGCATTTCCACTTGGAAATTACTCTTACGCCCTATCGCCTTATTCTTCTTTTGTCTATTCTCGTGTATAGTAATTCATGTTG
>JAFZLB010000084.1 GCA_017551665.1 Lachnospiraceae bacterium | reverse complement strand
TGTTTTCAGACACGGTGTCGATGTCAAAACTCCATTGGGTGGTTGCGGCACTATCGCGATACCAGCCCGTGAACGTAAACCCCTCTTCCGACAGATCAGACGGTCTGGCGAGGGTCTCCCCCTCCGTCACGGTAACGGCGGAAGGGGCAGTGCCATGCCCGTTCGCGTCGAAGGTGACCGTGAACGTGGATACGGAATATGTATTCTGCGGCGCGGCGGACGTTTCCCGTTCCGTTGCCGCAGGCGTGTCATCCGGAGACGATGATTTTGCATTGTTCTCAGGTGTTGTTGTAAGGGAAAGCTGAGGATCGGCGTTATTGACCGAATTGGTGTTATCCGGAGAAGACTGCGTATTTGTTTCCGGATTGACTGCGTTGGTATTGTTCTGTTCGGGCGTCGTACTCCCCTGCGGGACAGCCTTCGTATTATCCTCTCCGCCGGAAGCGGGGGGATCATTCTGCATTTCCGATATGACTGCGCCTTCCTGTGATGCGGGCGGCGGCGTATTGTCTTCTGCACCAGGCGACGGCGTGTTACCCTCCGGTGCGGATGTGCCACCTTCCTCCGAAGCACCACCTTCCACATTCTCTGCGGCAACGACCCGCGCGGCGTTGTCATACGCCCCCGCAAAATTTGTGACCGTCATCGTGAAGATCAGTATCATGCTGAGTAGAAATGCGCCCGTCTTTTTCATGTCCGTATCCTCTTATGAATCATGGTTGTGCCGTATAGGCGGTTACTGCAAAAAGGGTACAATAATACCAGTTTATTTATCAGCGTACCATGTGCGACAGCCGTTGCATAGTGACAAACTGTCACATCTTTTGAACACGTGTTCCGTTCCCGTGTCAAACACTCTTTTGCCCGGCGTATCGGATAGGTATACGATTTCGATTTCCCTAAAGTATTAACCCGAAACAGCCGATAAAAGATACGGAAGTATGCTTATTTTGTGGCTTTCACGGGTTTATTGTCGTTTATGGGGCAATCGCCGGTATAAGGATAGAAGTGACACGAATCCGAAAAGGTATACCTATCCGTTTTTTACCGCTTTCGATTAAGTGATGTTTCCGGCTCCGTCAGAATATAGACCAGCTCACGTACTGCACTGCGGATTGCCTCCGTCGGCGATTGTTTATCAAGGCACTCCTGTACTGCCCGGCAGATGGCATCAGTGTCAAAGGGGTCGCTCACAAGCACATCGCAGCCGGTCGCGCGTGTCTGCATAGTGTTTACCTCCGTCTGAAATGATTGTGATTTACGGGTTTCCGAACGTCAAAAATCAGGCTACGGCTCATGGTAACGCCACAGCCACCAGCGGGTGGTGATCCTATTCATTTGTGCGCTCCTTTTTGGTGTCTCCGACCGTCCGGCCGGATAGTTGATGGATAGAAAAAAGCCGCTTATCTGTTCAGGTCAGAATAGATAGGCGGCTTTGATAGCTTTATAACACGAAGCGTTACACGCGGCTTGCCAATTGCTCCTTATCATCCTCCGAAAGCTTTAGAGCAGTCATCGTCTCGTCAGCTGTCAACTTCAGGCTTTCCATCAGATTCTTAATCGATTCCGTCAGCATATCCATACGTCTCGTTTTAATGGTATCCTCGATTGCTTTACACATCTTTTCTCTACCTCCTTCCGTCTCTTTGAAATAACGTACCTGCGATGCCAATACGGAATAAAACATATCCACCGCGTTTGTGCATCTGAAATCGTGCATCAGTTTCCCGGAAAAAGTGTCAGGCACCATAAAGTGATTTTGTCACGGTATTTCCCTGTGATCTGTTGTATACTGTCACTCCGGTAACTTAATAATGACATTGCTCGTCTAAAGTAAGGAGGCCACTGCCATGAGTACAATGAATCCTGCTCTGAAGAAAACGCTGAAGCATCTTTTGTTTGCCGCTGCCGGTGCATTGCTTGGTTTTGTTTATTATCAAACAATCGGCTGTAACAGCGGTTCCTGCGCCATCACCTCCGGTATGGGGAACACGATGCTGTACGGCGCTTTGTGGGGCTACCTGGTTTCCCTGATGACCGGCGGCGGGTGCTGCTGTACCACAGGCTCCTGCAGCAGCAGCTCCTGCAACATTGATACAAAAGACGAGGCATAACATACCGGGTGTCTTACGGAGGGCATAACATGAAGACCGTGATTATCGGCGGCGTGGCAGGCGGTGCAACCGCTGCGGCAAGACTGAGAAGATTAGACGAACAAATGGAGATCGTGATGTTGGAACGCGGCGACTATATCAGCTACGCCAACTGCGGTCTCCCTTATTATGTGGGGGATGTCATCAAAGAGCGGGAGGCGCTTTTGCTGCAGACGCCGGAGGTCATGAGGGCGAGATTCAACGTTGACGTCCGCATCAGAAACGAAGTCCTGGAGATCCATAAGGAAAAGAAAATCGTCAGGGTGAAGGCCCCTGACGGAGAATATGAAGAAAGCTATGACGAACTGATCATCGCGACCGGCTCATCCCCCTTGCGGCCGCCGATTCCGGGCATCGACGGAGAGGGGATCCATTCCCTCTGGACCGTGAATGACGTGGACCGGATCCGCAGCATCGTGGACCGGGAACAGCCGAAGACCGCGGCGGTGATCGGCGGCGGGTTTATCGGTCTGGAGATGGCGGAAAACCTTCACGCGAGAGGCATCAGGGTTGCCATCATCGAAGCGCAAAATCAGGTCATGGCGCCCGTCGACCCGGAAATGGCAAAGCTTCTCCATGAAAACATGGACATGAACGGCGTCGCCCTCTACCTCGAAAACGGCGTTGATCATTTTGAACGAAGAGGTCATCAGACCGAGATCACGCTGGCAAAGGGCGACAAACTGTTGGCGGATATGGTCATTCTTTCCATCGGTGTCCGTCCCAACAGCGAGCTTGCCGTGGCTGCAGGGCTGAAAGTCAATCAGCGAAAGGGCATCGTTGTGGATGACAGGATGCGCACGTCGGAGCCACATATCTGGGCGGTGGGCGATGTGACGGAGGTGGATCATCTCATCAGCGGTGAACGCACCATGATCCCTCTGGCGGGACCCGCCAACAAACAGGGCAGGATCGTAGCGGACAATATCTGCGGCGCGGACAAGGCCTACAAGGGCAGCATGGGGACAAGCGTCGCACAGGTCTTTGATCTGACGGTGGCCGCAACGGGAATCAACGAAAAGACGCTGAAGGCAAAGGGGTTGGAAAAGCATAAAGACTACGAAACGGTTCTCATCAGTCAGAAATCCCATGCCGGTTATTATCCCATGGCCACTCCCATGTATCTGAAACTGATCTTTGAAACAAACGGAAAAATTCTCGGCGCCCAGATCGTCGGGCAGGACGGTGTGGACAAACGAATCGACACCATCGCCACCACCATCACAAACGGCGGAACCGTGGATCGTCTGACGGAGCTGGAACTGGCCTATGCACCGCCCTTTTCCTCCGCCAAGGATCCGGTGAATATGCTGGGCTTTACTGCGGAAAACGTATTGAGCGGAATGGTGCGCTTCACCTCCTGTGACGAACTGAAAGGCAAGGTGATCCTGGACGTGCGGGAAGATATGGAGCGGATGGCCTTTTCCTTTCCCGACGCCATCAACATCCCCCTTGGGGAACTGCGCGGACGGCTGAAGGAGCTTCCCCGGGACAAAGAAATTGTTGCGGCCTGCGCCATCGGTGTCCGTTCTTATAACGCTGCCCGCATTCTGATGCAAAAGGGATTTGAACAGGTATCTGTCCTGGAGGGCGGAAGCAGCTTTTACCAATCCATGAAGCACGAGGCAAAAACCCGCCGGAATTCAGCGGAGCGCGACAGAGGAGACGCAATGAACGAAACAGCCGCAAACGATCACATCGAAATCCTAAACTGCTGCGGACTGCAGTGCCCCGGCCCGATTATGAAGGTCAATGAAGCTCTTTCCCGGATGCGGGACGGTGAAGTCTTAAAGGTCTCCGCCACCGATATGGGCTTTTCCCGGGACGTGGAAAGCTGGTGCTGCAGAACCGGTAATACCTACATCGGTATGGAACGAAGAGGAAAAGAAAACGTCGTGACGCTGATGAAGGGCGTGAGCGAAGGTGCCGCCAGAGAAGAGCTTGGCAAGTTGGGGATGCAAAGCGGTGCGCCGCTGCAGGACAATCAAAACAAAACCATCATCGTGTTTGACGGCGATATGGACAAGGTGATGGCGTCCTTAATCATCGCCAACGGCGCTGCCGCCATGGGGCGCAAGGTCACCATGTTCTATACCTTCTGGGGACTGAACGCGCTTCGGAAAAGCAACAAGGTCCGGGTGAAAAAGACCCTTGTGGAGAAAATGTTCGGCGCCATGATGCCCCGGGGACTGTCCAAACTGTCCCTCTCCAAAATGAATATGATGGGCATGGGGAAGAGCATGATGAAATCCGTCATGCGTCAGAAAAACGTCACCTCTTTGGAGGAGCTGATGCAGTCCGCCATGCAAAACGGCGTCAAGATGATTGCCTGTACCATGTCCATGGATGTCATGGGGATCCGGGAGGAAGAGCTGATCGACGGCGTGGAGCTTGCCGGTGTCGCCACCTATCTCGGCGACGCGGAGCTGTCCAACGTAAATCTCTTTATTTAAAGATACGCCGCCTGAAGGCCTTTGCGGTCCTTGATTTCCACAAAGCCCCGGGACAGCGCAACGTAGCCCTCGGACCGGAAATGCTTTAACATCCGGGTGACCACCTCTCTGGCGGTACCCAAGTGGCCTGCGATTTCCTCATGGGTGACGGAGAGTCTGTCCGAGGCCTCCAGGGCAGACTCTTCCAGAAGAAAAGCTGCAAGACGGCAGTCAAAGGAAGTCCACATGTGCTGCTCCATGAGCCAGATGATCTCCGACATACGGTTCGCCAGGATCTCGTTGGTGAAATTGCTGATAACGACGGATTCCTCCATCAGTGTCCGGTACACCTCCGCAGGAATCAGCCAGAAGGAAGAGTCCCGCTCGGCTTTTACCATAATATCCGACTGAAAACTGTTCATCATGCAGGAGGCGGAGAACAGACAAAGATCCCGGTTCAACAGACGGAAGAGCGTAAACTCCTTTCCGCTTTCGGAAATGAGATAAGCCCGGATCTGCCCTTCGGTGACGACAAAAAGCCCGGTACACTTCCCGGCTCCGCCGCCTATGGCTTCGCCGGCTGAAACCCGGTGCAGCGAAGCGTTTTTCCGGAGGACGTCCTGTTCTTTTTCTGTCAGCCTTGACCATACAGGCAGGTATTCCGAAATATCCATTTCAAGTCTCCTTCTCAGAAAAAGTGTCAGAAAAAGTGTCAGAAAAAGTGTCAGGCACCATAAAGAGAAAATGAAATCAGGGTTATACTTTTTTTATCGTACCTGACACCGGCTCCACCGTGTTGTTCTTTCATGATACCACAGCGGCGTCTGTTCTGTCACGTTTCGGGGTGCGGATCACGCCGCCATTTTTGTCAAATACGATTCTTGCGGCGGACATGCCGGGGCATAACTGTTATTCAATTGATGCTTGATATATATATATATATGGTACAATCTCTTGGTTAATTCAACCTTTTTTACAACGGAGGAATTATGATGAAGCGAGGAAATATTTGTGTAGTTGCCTTATTGACAAGTGTACTGATGACAATGACCGCTTGCGGCGGCGATGCCGGTACTGCTGCATCACAACCGTCGTCTGTTACGACCGAAGCAGCATCAGAAACCGTAGCATCTTCTCCCGGACAGGCGGAGACAAAGGAAGAAGACGCAGAAGAAAACAACGCAACCGAAGCAGGCACACAGGAGGAGACTCCTGCAGAAGAAACAGCCAAAGACCCCAATGGTCTTGAGTTTGCCAAAGAGTATACGTTTGAGGAATTCGCGGAATACAGCGGCGGAAATGTCTACAGAGATGAGGAAAACGGATGGGTCATCACAACGGGAGATTTCTATATTGAAAACGGTGAGGGCTTCCTGAATCTGCTTGTGGCCGGACATGATCAAATCAAAACCATGACCATCCCGGTGAATCTGGATCAGGAAAAAGCACAGCCTGTACTGGGACAGGGCGGCACCACTCCGGCTGACAGTCCGGATACCGAGTTTACAGGCGTGACAAGGGTCGCTGAGACAGAAGAAGGAAAAGTAAAAATCACCTTCGGAAAAGGATTTTTCGGTAACGGGCAGAGTGCAATTGATATCCTTGTGGATGACAGCGGGATAATCGAAGGTTCTTTGATCCACCTGTGGGGTCAGTCCATTCCCGTTACGTTGGAATAAGCATTGTTATCGCCGCTGTCTGCTTACCCCTGCATCAGCTCCGCGGTCAGGGCCGCCATGTCTTTCAGCTGTGTGACCGTGGTGTACTCCGAGACGGAATGCACCTCATTCATGCCGCAGGAGAGCACAATGCCCGTGATGCCGTTGCGCATGAAATGATTGTTGTCGCTGCCGCCGTGGGTTTTTGTCAGCGTTCCCGGCAGGTCCAGTTTTTTGCAGGCATCCAGAAAACGCGTCACCACCGGATGATCCTTGGGCACGCGGTAGGCCAGCATGTTGATCTGATGACTGCAGCCGACTTCGGCGCCGCCCGCGTGTGCTTCGAAGACGCGGATGACATCCTCCAGCATGCGCAGCGCTTTTTCATGCGTATAGCAGCGGATTTCTCCCTTCACACTGCAGTGTGCGGGAACGATATTTGTCGCGAGGCCGCCTTCGATCACACCGATGTTGAAGGTCGTTTCTTCATCGGGCCGTCCCTGGGGCAGCGCGACAATGGCGGATGCGGCGGCGGCAATGGCATTGATGCCTTCCTCCGGCACAAAGCCCGCGTGGGCCGCTTTTCCGCGAATGTCAATTTGAAAGGAAATGTGCGTCGGTTCCTGCAGGGACGCGGTGCCGGGCGCACCGGACAGATCCAGCACATAGGCTTCCTTTGCGCGAAGACGCGTGTAATCCGCGACCAGCGCTCCCTTGCAGAACACTTCCTCCGCGATGGGAAAGAGAATCTCGATGTCCCTGTGAGGGATGTTCTCTTCCTGCAAATGTCTGACCGCTTCGAGAATCCCGACGATGCCCGCCAGATCATCGCTGCCGAGCACCGTGTCGCCCGCGCTGGTGATGCGGCCGTCCTCGTGCAGGACCGCGCGCTTTCCGGCAGAGGGTTCCACGGTATCCATGTGCGAGGAAAACAGCAGCGGCGCACCGGGAAGCGTTCCCTTCAAAACACCATACAAATTTCCGGTTTCGCTCCCGTAGTGACTGCCGGCGTCGTCCTCCTGCACCTCGAAGCCGAGGGCCGAAAGCTTTTCCTTCAGGCGGTCCGCCATTTTCCGCTCCCCGTAGCTCGGCGCGTCGATGGCGACCAGTTCACAGAATTCGTCTGTCAGCCGTTTTTCGTTGATCATTGCACGCTTTCCTTCCGGACGGGATTATTCGATCAAAGTGATGCCGAGTTCTTCGAAGACGCCCTTCACCCAGTCATAGGATTCCTTGATGGAGTGGTTTTCTTCCAGTTGGAAGGTCCGCGAATCGCTGTTGTATTCCTCTACCAGCGCTTTGAGTTCCTCCGCGTTTTCCACCTCAATGCCGTTGATCGTGACGGTGTTTTCCTCAATGCCGATCAGGATCGTGTCAGGAATCTCCGCTTCCACGCTGGCCGCGATACTGCTTGCGGTCTGCGCGGTCGTCTCACCCTCTCCGCTGCCCGTGCCGCTGCCGGGAAACCAGCCCTGTCCCGGTCCGAAATACAACAATGCCGCAATGCCCACAACGGCGACACCGCCGACGCCTTTCGCCACTTTCCCCATGCTTACACCTCCGTAATTTGAAAGAATACTTCTTTGTGCTGTTTCTTTAACTGCTCCAGCGCTTTTTGCACCGGCAGAAATTCCTCTTTTCTGTAGATTTTGTCCGCGTCACAGTGAAACACGATGTAGACCGGTTTGCCGGGCGCGGCCTTGACGATCTTCTCAACGATGTCCGTCACGCGGTTTTCGATGTACTCCGTTTTGTCCAGTCCCATGCGGACGGAATCCGTAAGCGTACCCTCCTGCCCGGTATAAAACTTCAGCACATGATGATCCTCTTCGATCACATTCGCGATGGTCACGATCACCGCGTCCGCCTCAAACATGTCTTCGCTGGCCTGCAGTTCCCGCAGTCTCGCAAGCTCCGCCTCCAGCTCCGCGATGCGCGCTTCCAGTTCCGCAATCTTCCCGGCGTCCGTCAGTTCTTCCACCTGCGCCTCAAGTTCCGAGATCTCCGCCGCGGAAGCCTCCATGTCTTTTTGTATCAGGCGCTCACTCTGCGCCCCGGTCAGCATGACGATGAAGAGTATGGCAAAGAGCACGTCCAGCAGCGGCGTCAGGTTGATTTCCTCACGGAAGCGTCTTCTGCGGTTTCGCATTTCCTACTTCTCCTCCTGCGGGAAATCCTTCTCTTCATTATAATTACTCTGGAACCGTGCGATGCCGTCGTCAATGTACTGGATGAACCAGGCGTTCAGATAAATGTCAAAGGCCTTGAAGATCACGGCCAGAATGATGCCGAGCACCGTGGTGGACAGCGCGAACTTCACACCCTCATACATGCCCTGCGCGTTGGACCAGTCATCGTTCTGGCGCATGGCGATGAAAAGGCCTGCCACCGTGCCGAGAATGCCGAGCAGCGTAAACAGCTGAATGATCAGCGAAAACGCCGTGAACCACTTGCCGTCCTTCTGGTAGCGGTAGCAGAACAGGTCAAACTCATTCCAGTCACGCTCCACTGTGGTCACGTAACTCGCCTCCAGTTTTTTGTGTTCGCGACGGACGCTGTGTGTTTTGCGCATGGAAGCGGTTCCGCTGATGCGGTCGATCTCCGTCTTCAGCACCAGCAGTTTTTTCCATGAGACCGCGAGAATCCACGCCTCGATCAGGCCGAGGATCAGAATCGCCGGGTTCAGGATGGTGTCCAAAAATCTGCAGAGCAGGTAAATTAAGCTGTCCATATTGTGTTACCTCAAAGCCGTGCACGGACGATTCTGTGACACAGACCCGTGCTTGCACGGCGGCGGCGCCAACAGACATCGGCCGTATAAGGCGCGAGCCCTCAGTGAGGAAACCCACAGGGTTTCCGAACCCGCACGGCTTTATTGTACCACATTACCCGCCTGCTCCGCCATCCCCGCGCGGACGCCGGCTCAGCGACGCATCTGATTATAGCGTTGGACCAGATCCTCCAAAAAATCGACGTGTTCGAAGTCATCGGTATAGACAATGTTGGTTTCGCGCATCATGCCCAGGTTTTCGATGGAGAGCGCCATCAGTTTCTTTTTTCCGAGTTCGTCCATGCAGGCGCTCTTCGGAAGAACGGAAACCCCGAGCTCACGGCGGATAAGATCTTTGATCGTCGCGATGTTGTCGATCTCCATCACGATATTGAATTCGTCAATCCGCATGTTATGCGTTTCCAGTGCCGCTTCAAACAAAGACCTTGTGTCGGATGCGGGTCTGCGAAGAATCAGCTTTTCCCTGTGCAGATCCGCGATGGTGATCATGCTTTTTTTGGCCAGACGGTGCGTCGGCGGCACCGCAAGAATGAGGCTGTCGGTGTCAAGAAGCATGTAGTTGAAGTTGGAGCGGATGTTCCGCCCCTCGACGATCGCAAAATCCAACTCATAGTTTTGCAGCATGGAATACAGATTCTCCGTTGTGTCCGTGTGAATCCGTATCGTCATTCCGGCTTCGTCCGTGTTGGCATAAGAGGCGAGCGCTTCCACGATCGCGTTGGACTCCGCGGTATGCGTGATGCCGACGGTCAGCGACGTGATCTGCGTCTTGATATTATCCAGGGCCTGCAACAGATTATTCTGCACCGCCGCCATGCGACGGACATACTTGACCACGGTCTTACCTTCCCTGGTCAGCTTCAGCTCACCGTGCGCGCGGTCAAACAGCTTCACCTTCAGTTCGTTTTCCAGGCCGCGCATGTGCTGGCTTACCGCCGGCTGGGTCAGGGAAAGCGCCGCGGCCGCCTTTGTATAACTGCCACACTCCACAACCTTTAACAATGAAAGATATTTTTGATCGATCATTTCGTTTTACACCTGTCCTTTGTCTGAAAAAACTCACCCCTTGTGCCCAATCATACATCAGTATTTGCATAAGTACAAATTAGATTCTATCGCAGTTCACATAAGTGTTCGTTATATATGCTTGAAGACATGAAAAAGACGCGGTTTACGCGCGTCTTTTCTGAAAAAAACACCCCTTTTTCATAAGTTTTACTTATGCATTCAACACAAACGCTTACGTTCCGGTGGCGGTTGGTTCAGGTATTCATGTCCTTTCCCCGAAAGACAGGGTTTTTCTACGCATGTTGCTTCTCCAGCATTTCCCGCAGCCTGTCATCGCTTTGCAGTGCGCTGTCAAATTCATCCAGGCGGTTCTGCTCTTTCAGCACCCGGAAGAGGCGCAACACATCCCCGCGAGCCTCTTCGCGACCTTCCGCGCGACCTTCCGCTCGGCCTTCAGCGCGACCTTCCGCAAGGCCTTCTGCTCTGGCATCCTCTCTGACGCCCGCTTCGTATTCCCAGTATTTCATATAGCTGACGCTGACCTCCTTCCGCAGTTTGACCTTTTCGACGATCGCGTTCACTCTTTCGATCTTGTCATTCTTCACGTTTTCCTTCTTCGAGTAGCAGATATATTGTAACATATCCCGTATGTTTTCGCCATTTGTGATGCCGTAGGGTTGCAACACTTCTTCATTTATCTTCCCGTCCGCGTACAGGAATAATCTACGGATACCGTCATCGTAAGGATAGTCCGGGTGTGTCGTCAGCATCGTCCTCGCTTCGTACCACATTTCCCCAAGGCCAAAGGGATCGTACGAGAGGATCGTAAGGGTGATCAAATTCTGCATTTTGGTATAATCCGCTCCGCTTGTGAGATTCTGTACATCCATGATGCCGGAATAATAACGGTTGCGGCGAGGAAGCTCTTTCTTATCCGAGGGGCGGTTCTCCGCCTCAATATCCACAATGGTAACGTCAGGCTTTTCATCGTCTTCTTTCACTTCGATATAAAGATCGACGCGGATGCCATGCATGCCTGTATCAACACCGGAAAAAATCTTCTGCGGAACGACTTTGATCGTCCCAAACTCCTCCTACAATAAGGTTGTGGTGGTTAGATACCTAACAGCCAGTTAGGACTAACCGTTTTCATTGCTAAAGCTGTACAATGGACAGGCATTGGTGTGACGGCACACTCCTTGGACCAGTAGGTGTCCGCGCGAAAGCGAGTCCGCCAGCCTTCCATTTGCAGCTGTTCGATTTATGCAGGTTGGACTGTCGTAGTGCATGTCCGCGTAATACCCCGGGAGATTGAATAAGCAATGGATAACCGCTGGTACCAGTGCTAATTCATCCTTAGGAGGTACGA
>JAFZLB010000083.1 GCA_017551665.1 Lachnospiraceae bacterium | reverse complement strand
TACGGGAGACAAGACGTTCTATGCGAAATGGACGGCTGACACTTATAACATCAGCTACCAGAACGTGAACGGAGCGTCAAACAGCAACCCCGCAACCTATACAATTGCCGATACGCCGCTCACATTGGCGGATTTAACGGGCGGTCCGACGGGATACACCTTTGACGGCTGGTATGATGATGCCACTTTCAGTGGAACCCCCATAACAGCGATTCCTGCGGGTAGTACGGGAAACAAAACGTTTTATGCGAAGTGGACAGCTGTTCAGGACTCGTTCAAAACGGAAACCAACGAACTGAACAGCGTTCCGCCGGAGCTTCTCAACACACCGTTCAATACGGTTGAAAAGATCGAAAACGAATTACTGCTGAAACTTGGTGTGGACAGAACGACCGTAAACGGCAGATGGATTTCCTATGACGTGAAGCTGAAGGTCAGTACCGACGGCGGTAAGACCTGGGTGGACGCAGACCCCGGCAACTTCCCGGCAGAAGGGTTGCCCGTAATTCTGCCCTATCCGTCGGGAACCGGACAATACACGCATCGGTTTCAGGTGTCACACATGTTCACCACGACCGTGAACGGATACCAGCCGGGACAGGTGGAAACGCCGGAAGCGACAAATACGAAAAGCGGGATCCGCGTGACGCTGAAAGGTCTTTCTCCTGTGGTGATTATGTGGGAGAGAGTTGAATCTTCCGGCGGCGGTACCTCCGCTTCGACAGGCGCAGCAGTCAGTCCGGCACCCGTTGCGCAGATCAAGCAGAACTTTGATTCCAAATATTACGCGGACACATACGCAGATCTGAAGGCTGCGTTCGGCTATGATCATGACGCGCTCTGGAACCACTATGTCATGTTCGGCAAGAACGAAAAGCGCAAAGTACGCTTTGTCGTGGGGATCAATCTGTTCCCGGGAATGATCTTCAATTATTCCGACCGCTGGCAGATGGATGACGTGATGCTGCGGGCGAGGATTCCGGATTCCGCGTACTTTGACACGGACGCCTATGCCGATTTGTATCCGGATCTCAAGGCGGCGTTCGGCTACAACCACGAACTGCTCTATCGCCACTATTTGAAATACGGAAGGTTCGAGGGGCGGAAGGTGTTCACGAGAAACTCCTTTAACGCCAAAGCATACGCCGACCGCTACGCGGATCTGAAGAAAGCCTTCGGGTACGACAAGGCCGCACTGTGGCGGCACTACCAGATGTTCGGCAAGGTGGAGCGACGCTTTGCGGAGTGGATGGAGGACGAGGGGCAAAAAGACTGAGGAGCAGCCGATAACAAAAATACAGATATACGTTGCGAAACAGCCGGGTAAAACCGGCTGTTTTTGCTCAGAGTCTGTATGCTTCAGGGTGCATGCGCGATGTGCTTGACAGGGAATTCGTAAGTGAATAAAATAAAAAGAAATGAATAAAATAAAAAACAATAAAAAGAATAAAAAAGAGGGGCTGCAAATGGATAAAACCGTGCAAAAACGATTTTTCTCGCCTACTTTCGGAAACAAACCGCGCTATCTGCTCGGCAGGGACGAGGTGATTTCCAGGTTGTGTGAAGGGCTTCAGACGCCGCCCGGAAGCCGCGAACGGGCGCGGCTCATCATAGGGCAAAGAGGATACGGGAAAACGGTGGCGCTTCTGGAACTGGCGGAACAGGCAAGAAAGGCCGGATATGTTGTGGCGTCGCCAACCATCGTATCACCGGCCCTGCTCGATTCGGTCATGGAAAAATTGCAAAAGGACAGTGAACGCTTTTTGAAAACCGGTAAGAAGTCAGTCAGCGGGGGCAGTATCGGTGCATTCGGTTTTTCTGCAGGATTGCAGTTTGACCGGCAGGACACGGAGTCAAAAACGTTCGCCTTCCGCATAGACCGGTTTTGTGAAGAGATGAACCGCCGGAGAAAGAGTGTTTTGATTTTGATAGATGAGGTTCAGGGCGGGAGCGAGGAACTGAAGCAGTTGATCATCGCATACCAGGAGCTTGTAGGGGAAGGCCGCGACGTGGCGATTGTGATGGCCGGTCTTCCTGCGGCACTTTCCGTTGTTTTGAATGATAAGGTGCTCACATTCCTGAACCGTGCGGAAAAAATCATGCTGGAACCGTTGCGGATCGCGGAAGTCGAGGCGTTTTTCCGCCGTGCGTTCCGGGAAGAGAGCATAGCGGTCCCGGATCATCTGCTGCAGAAGGCTGCGGAAAAAACAGAAGGCTCACCGTATATGATGCAGCTGATCGGCTACTATCTGACATTAAACGCAACATCCGATGCGAAGATAACGGATAAGGTTTTTAAAAAAGCCATTGCCGGCGCAGAGAAGGATTTTCAAAATGATATCTGCCTGACCGTGCTGCGGAGTCTTTCTGACCGGGATGTCCGGTTCTTGCGGGAAATGTCATCCATGGATGAACCGGCGCTTGTTGCGGATATAGCAAAAGGGATGGGTGTCAGCAGGGAATATGCACAGCAATACCGCAGACGGCTTCTGGACGCAGGTTTGATTGAAACCGTCAAGCGCGGAGAGGTGCGGTTTGCTGTGCCCTATCTTGCGGATTATTTGAGAAATACGGATGCAGTATAAAGGATAAAACCTGACATCCTGCCTACGCCGCGAGGAGTGAGAGAGCGTAGAACTGTCCCTTTTGTTCCATCAGGTCGGCGTAGCGGCCTTTTTCGACGATGCTGCCGTCGCGCATCACCAGGATTTCGTCAAACTGCTCCAGAGCACTTTTCTCCAGCCGGTGCGTGACCACGATGCGGGTCAGGCCCTGCAGCGAGGCGATCATTTCATTGATGCGGACGGCCGTTTCGGCGTCCAGCGCACTCGTGGCCTCATCGACCAGCAGCACCTTTGTGCCGCGCAGCAGGGCTCTCGCAATCGCCACGCGCTGGCGCTCGCCGCCGGACAGGCGGGAACCGTTTTCGCCGCAAAGATATGCTTCGCCGTGTTCCGCGATGACCTCATCCAACGCGGCCTTCCGCATCACATCCTGCAGCAGCGCCTCGTCGAAGTCCGAGAACATCGTGATGTTCTGCCGGATGGTGTCGTCGAACAAAAAGACGTTTTGGTCGATCAGGCTGACCAGGTCATACAGCGAATCGTGATCCGCTTCCTGCAGCTCCGTGCCGTCCACCGTCAGCGACCCCTCATAGCCTTCACACGAGCCCATCAAAAGCTGCAGTAGCGTGGACTTGCCGCTTCCGGACGCGCCCACGAGCGCATAGCTTTTCCCCGGAAGAAAGTTCTGCGTGACATCCCGCAGGACGGGCGCGTTTTCGTCGTAGGCATAGGAGAGAGCGTTCAGCGCAATCCCTTCCCTTAATTGCTGTGGCACAGGCAGTCCTTTGTCCTTGCTGTCCGGCGCGATCATTCCGGCGCATTTATATATGAGTCCCTTTGCGGCTTTTCGCGCGGCGATGAGCTGCGGCACCGTGCCGATGGGTTCAATCAGGCCGTTGCAAAGCTGCACAAACAGCAGCACCGTACCGGCCGTGATGCTGCCGGCAATCGCGAGCCAGGCACCGGCAAAGAATACGCCGAACTGCATCAGGCCGGCCGCGGCGTTCGAAAGACCGCCAAGCATCAGCTCATACCAGCGGCGACTTTGCTTGATGTCCTCCAGTGTGTTGTTTTCTTTTTGGAAGAGATCACCTGCGGGGGCTTCCGCTTTAAAGCTCTTGATGACGGAAAAGCCGGAAAGCAAATCCTTCAGCCGCGTCGTAAAGCTTTCGTTCTGTCCGGACACGCGCTGCGTGCGCACCGCCAGCCCCTTCCCCATCAGTGCGGAAACCAAAATGGGAAAGATGCTGAACAAAACGACGAACAGCGTCATCAGCGGACTGTAATAAAGCATCATGCCAAGCGCCAGCGCAAAGCGCAGAATCTGATACAGCAGCGTCACGCCGCGCGAGAGGTAGTCTTCCTCAATCGACTGGATGTCGTTCGTCAGCAGGGAGAGGTAGCTGCCGGTGTTGACGCTGGAAAAGGCGCTGATCTTTTTCCCGGAGAGCAGGGAAAAGGCGCGGTTTTTGTATTGCCGCAGGCCCCGGTGCACGAACAGTGCCTTCGCGCGGAATCCGACGGCGCTGCACAAAATCTCCGCGACCACAAAGAGCGCGATGAAGGGCAGGATTCCAAGCAGTGCGTCGTAACTGCCGGTGGAGATCGTGTCCACGGTCTTCGCCAGAATCCAGGCGATCAGCGGCGTTTCGACCACGGCAAGCAGGGCGTAAAACAGGGCGGAGATCGCCAGCGCCGGGCGGTTGTTCCGGTAAAATGAGGCAAAGAGTGCTTCGGACTCAGCTGTTTTTTTCATGTCTTTTCTTTCCTTCCTTGGGTTCGTTTTCTTCCGGGGACGGGGCGTTCAGGATGGGCTGCTTTCTTCCTTGCCAATAATTAAACCACATATCGCTGTCGTCCATCACCCAGCGGGCAAACAGCAGCAGGGGGATGAAGCCGCCGTTTTCGTTTAATTTATAAGCCCTGATCTCATCCTCTCCGGTATTGATGATGCGGGAGGAGACAAGTCTTGCTTCCGCCAACAGGTTCAGCACCTGTACCACTTCCTGTGGCGGGGTATGCAGCCTTCGCGCAAGCGCCTCCGCGGTAAAGCCGCCGGAGGACGCGTTTTCCAGACCGTACAGCAGGCGCAGGATATCAAGAACGCCCGGCGTGCCAAGCATGGCAAAGAAGGTGCGGTAGCTTTCGTTATCGGACAGAATGTTGTCGTAGCCGCCTTCGGGCTCCGGAAGGAGCAAATAGAGCGGGCAGTCCTTTGCCAGGACGCCAAGCTGTATTCCTTCGGAGAAGATCAACGCGGAACGCATCCAGACGGTCTCCCGCGCATCATTCGGATCCGGATTTGCCACGAAGCTCTTTTCGAGAGGAAGCTCCAGGACGGAATCAATCAGCCCCGTCACTTCCGTCTGTTCCCCGATCGCGGGCAGCAGGAACACATGGTTCAGCAGGCGGAACAGCTCCTGCATGCGCTCGTTTTGCGGAAAGCGTTGCAGATGTGCGCGGAACCACTCGACGGCATCTTCCGTTTCCTTTGTGTCCCTGCCGTACAGCGTATCGATGGTGACGTGCAGCGCGTCCGCGATGCGCGGGATCATTTCCGCGTCCGGCATACCGCCCTGTTCCCATTTGCTGACGGCCTGGGCGCTGATTTGCAGCGCCTTTGCGAGCTGCGCCTGTGTCATGCCGCTTTTCTTTCTGAGTGTGGCAATCTGCTTTGCGAGTATCATGCGGTTTCCTCCGTATGCGCAACGATCAACTGATGGTTGTAGTATAAGGCAAATACCGGTTGAGTTCAATCGAGGTGATTTTGAGTTGATACAACCAATGGTTGAGTTTTGCCGGAGGCGGCTTCGTTGTTCATCCACCTGAAACGTGGTATAATGAAAGCGCTTTTAATGTTATTTTCATCCGATTGGCTTAGGATATCAGACGGAGGCAGGAAATGTTTGAGAAGAAGGAATATATTTTTCGCAAAAAGGATAAGGAAACCTGGCTGCAGATCAAGGCGGCCCTGAAGGAAGACGGCATCAAGAAGGGCATCAGCAGCGGGCATTTTGACGGGGACACGCTGCCCACCTGCGGCTGCGGGGCGAAGCTGGATCCGCGCAATTACGGCGAAAAGGGCTTTGCGGATCATGATGTCTATTATGTGAAGGCAACGGCGGCCGTGCGCGAAGCGGCACTGGAGTGCATCAAGCGGCACGGGATTGTGGCCGTGGTGGATATGGAGGCGGCTTACGACGCCAAGGAACGGTACGAAAAGGCAGGCGCGTTCAACTGAAAATACGCCCGCTTTGGGATTGAGGTTTAGGTAGGGGATATGGATTCATTCAGTTCTTTCGCACTTCTGACGGGTCTGATCGGCGGACTCGCGTTATTCCTCTATGGTATGAATGTCATGAGCGGCGCACTCACCAAAACGGCCGGCGGCAGGCTGCAGAGTCTGATCGCCTCCGTGACGCGCAACCGCTGGCTGGCCTACGGCTTCGGCATCGTCGTGACGGCGCTGGTGCAGTCGTCTTCGGCCTCGACGGTTATGGTCGTCGGTCTGGTGAACGCGGGGCTCATGACGCTGGCGCAGGCGGTGAACATCATCCTCGGCGCGAACCTGGGTACCACCTTCACCGCGTGGCTGCTGTCGCTCAACGCGATCAGCTCCGACAACTTCTTCATTAACCTGCTGAAACCCACGAGCTTTACGCCCTTCCTCGCCATCACCGGCGTCGCGCTCTTCATGTTTTCCAAATCGGAGAAAAAGAAAAACATCGGCACGATCATGATCGGCTTTTCGGTGCTGATGTTCGGTATGAATATGATGTCGCAGGCAGTTGCCCCTTTGAAGAACGTGGAGGCCTTTACGGACACGCTGACGCGCTTCACGAATCCGATCCTGGGCTTCCTCGTGGGCGTGCTCTTTACGATGATGATTCAGTCCTCCGCCGGTACGATCGGTGTCGTGCAGGCCCTGGCGATGAGCGTCGGCATCAGCTATGCCGTGGCGATTCCCATCGTCGTCGGCGCGGAGGTCGGTACCTGTATCACGGCGATTCTGTCCTCCTTCGGCGCGTCCAGAAACGGCAAGCGCACAGCGGCCATGCACTTGAGCTTCAACCTCATCAAGGCGATTTCCTTTATGGTGATCTTCTATACGCTGAACGCCTTCCTGCATTTTGAGCTGCTGTCGATGCCGGCGGGCATGGTCGGTGTCGCGCTGATTCATACGCTGGTCAACCTCATCGCGACGCCGCTCGCGGTGCCGGTTTCCGGGGTTTTCGTGCAGATCGCCTACAAGCTGCTGCCGATCACGCCGCAGGAAAAGGAAGAGGAAGCGCCCTCGCAGCGCATTCAGGCACTGGATGACCGCTTCCTGACGAACTCCGCCTTCGCGGTTTCCCAGGCGCATCTGGCGGTGATCGATATGGCGCAGATGGCGAAGGACTGTTTCCTGCGTGCCATTTCCCTGAAGAACGAATTCGACGAGCAGGCGGCAGAGGAAGTGCGCCGTCTCGAAAAGCAGATTGATAACTACGAGGACCAGATCGGTTCCTACCTCGTCAAGTTAAATTCCCATCACCTCTCGCCGGGCGATTCCGGCAACGTCTCCATCCTCATGTACTGCATCAACAACTTCGAGCGCATTTCGGATCACGCGCTCAACATTCTGCAGACCTACGAGGAAATGCACCGGAAGGGACGGCGCTTCGCGGAGCGCACGAATGAGGAGCTGGAGCTGTTGGGCAGGGCCGTGACGGAATCCGTGACGATGGCGGTGCAGGTGTTTGAGACGCGCGACAAGCAGCTGGCGCGGAAGATCGAGCCCCTCGAAGAAGTGATCGACAGGCTGAATGAGGTCATCCGCGGCCGCCGCCTGGAGCGCCTGCGCAACGGACACGGCACGATCGACATGGGCTTTGATGTCGCGGACATCTGCATGAATTTGGAGCGCATCGCGGACCACACCAGCAATGTCGCGGCCTGTGTGCTGCAGATTGACAAGAACGCCATGGGTGCGCACCGTTATATCGAGGTCGTTAAGAGCGAGCGCGACGAGCGCTATCAAAAATACCTGCGTGAATACGCGGAGAAATACAGCCTGACGCGCATGGCCGCGGGCATGAACGTCGCCGCCGCCGGCGAATCGCGCGGCCGCGGTGAGGAGAAGGCCGGGAAGGACAAAGACGTCAAGGAAGGTAAGTCCGGCAAGCAGCGCGGCCGCGGCGAGGAGAAGGACGGCAAGGAAGGCAAGTCCGGCAAGCAGCGCGGCCGCGGCGAGGAGAAGGACGGCAAGCAGCGCGGCCGCGGCGAAGAGAAGGACGGCAAGTCCGGCAAGCAGCGTAAGTCAGATAAGAAAGCGGATCGGAAAGAAGACGGGAAGGACGGAAGAGTAAAAAAAGAGAAAGCCGGGAAAGAGAAGAAGCAAAAAAACGCGGCCAAAGACAGAGCCGAAAAGAACAAGGAAAAAAACAAATTCAAGAATAAAGAAAAAGAGACTGCACAAGAGCAGGAGCAGGAGACCATGCAGGCGCAAGAACAGGCGCAAGCGCAAGATCAGGTGCAAGTGCAGGAACAAGAGCAAGTGATTGAGCAGGAGCAGACGCAAGCGCAGCAAGCCGCGGAAGCGCAGGCTTCAGAGTCGGATGTCCCCGATCATTATGTTGAAATCGTTCGTGATGCAGTGATGGAGGATAGCCAACATGAAGATTGAAGATTATATGAGCAAGCCGTACCGGATGGTCATCGTACCGGATGACGCGGAGGGAGGATTCACCGTATTTTTTCCGGAGTTGCCGGGATGCGTGACTTGTGTGGAAGACATTCGTGACGCATACGATATGGCTATGGACGCAAAGCGTGAATGGTTGGCGGCGGCGATAGAAGACGGCGTGATTATTGACGAGCCATATACAATGCAGCAGGTGGGTCTGCCGCTTCCGGATGCGTTGCGTAACAGAATTGTGCAGAAAGCCGCAAGTGAAGGAAAGAGCTTCAGTGACTTTTGTATCGTTGAGTTAGAAAAAGCGGTGGCGGTGTAGGACAACAAGCGCCGCGAAAAAGACAAGCATCAGATACCAAGTATTCTCTAAGCAAAACCCATCATCCAGCATCAGGCGGTATCCCCGGGAGGCGGGGAAACCTTCCCGGTCATAGTATTGCAGCGTTCGGACGGTAACGCCGCTTTTCTTTGTTACGTCACAAGCAAGACCTTTTTTCAAAAAAAGCGCATTTGGTACTTGACAACTATATCGGCGTGCGATATAGTTCATTATATCGACAGACGATATATCGGGAGACAATACAGGAAGCAATACAGGAGAAAGTTTCATGTATGAAAATATCGTTCTTACAGAATCGACCTACTACATCCTGCTGGCGTTGTTTTGTCCGCAGCATGGATACGGGATCATGCAGCAGGTGGAGGAGCTGTCGAAGGGCAGGGTCAGGCTCGCGGCAGGAACGTTGTACGGGGCGCTGAATTCCATGGTGGAGAAAAAGTGGATCATTCAGCTTCCGGTCGAGGACGGCAGCAGGAAAAAGAATTACCGGATCACCGAGTTTGGCCTGCGGGTTTTGACGAATGAGATTGAACGCCTAAGAGAACTTGTCTCCAACGGCGACGCGGTCATAGGAGGAAAGAAGAATGGCTGAGAGAATGACACAGTATAAATGGTTCTGGGTCTGGGACTTCGAAAAGCAGGAACGATGGCTGAACGGCATGGCGGAGAACGGCTGCGTGCTCGCAGGGGTGGGATGGTGCAGATACACCTTTGAAAAGTGTGAGCCGGGCGAATATACCGTTCGTCTGGAGATGTGTGACCGCGACGAAAACTACATTTCCTTCATGGAAGAGACCGGCGCGGAATACGTAGGCAGATTTATGCGTTGGCATTTTTTCAGAAAGAAAAGCGAGTACGGGCAATTTGATCTGTTCTCCGATTTGGACTCCCGCATTTCGCATCTGCGCAGAATTCATCAGATGCTGTGGATGTTGGGGATTATCAATGTGGGAATCGGTATCGTCAATCTGTTCATGGGAGTTTATTCGACCGGGAATGCTTTTGTTGCGGCAGGAAATCTTCTGGTTGCAACCGTCCTGATGTATGGTGTCGGAAGAATCAAAGGGAAGATGGAGTATCTGGAAAACGAAAGAAAGCTGAGGGAATGAAGCAAGAACCGGAGCGCGGGCAGCCTTGACGCTCCCCGGGAGAAAGAATACAATAACAATTTGAGGCTGACAGACGATGCGCGGCAATTTGTATCACAGATAAGGAGGCATGCGGACACACCATGCGATTAGAACTGCAAAACATTCACAAACATTTCGGTGATCATCACGTCCTGCGGGGGCTGTCGTTCTTCGCGGATTCCGGGCGGGCCTTCGGGCTGCTCGGCAGGAACGGCGCGGGCAAGACGACGACGATCCGCATCCTGATGGATGTCTTTCCCGCGGACGATGGAAAGGTGCTGATCGACGGCGCACCGATCAATTACGCGAAGACCGGCATCGGCTATCTGCCGGAGGAACGCGGCCTGTATCCGAAGAAGACGATCATTGACCAGCTGTCTTATTTCGCGCAGCTTCACGGGATGAAACGTGCGGAAGCGGTGAAGAGCATTGATTACTGGCTGGACCGCCTGGAAATGACGGAGCACCGCAACAAGCGGCTGGACACGCTTTCCAAGGGCAACCAGCAGAAGATACAGCTGGTGACGGCACTGGCGCACAACCCGGAGATCGTGATTTTGGACGAGCCCTTCTCCGGCCTGGATCCGGTGAACGCGCAGCTGTTGAAGGATATCGTGCGCGAGGAAATATCCCGCGGCAAGATCGTCCTCTTTTCTTCGCATCAGATGAATTACATCGAGGAATTCTGCGACGCGATCGCCATCCTGCACGGCGGAGAGATTGTGCTGAAGGGGGATCTTGCGGACATCAAGCACAACTATCCGCGCAACAAATTGGTGGTGCGGAGCATACAGGACGCGGACAAAATCCGTGAGACCTACGCGGACAGAATCATCCCGCATGCCTTTGAAAGCGCGGAGCACAAAAACGATCTGATGCTGCGCCTGCAGGATCCGTCCGAAAAGGAGCAGATCATGCGTGACCTGACCGGGCGCTTTGCGATTGACGGCGTGATGGTGTTTGAGCCTTCGCTCAATGATATCTTTGTGGAGTATGCGAGCGAGGACACGGGAGCGGAAGCAACGAATGCGGAGGTGAAGTCGTGAACCAGTTTAGTACGATATTAAAATTCGAACTGAAGGGCTTTTTCAAAAACAAATCTTATGTGATCACGACGGTGCTCTTTGTGGTGATCATCGCGGGCATCATGTTTTTCCCGCGCATCCGTGCGGCCTTCGGCGGCGGCGGTAGCGTGGAAATTACCTATGGCGAGCCGGTGTATGAGATGGTACTGGATGCCACGCCGGAGATGGTGGGGCAAATGAATGAGGTCATGATGCTCGGCGCTTATGACGAAGAAAGCGCATACGCCGCGGCGCAGCCCTTTGCGGAACTCTTCCCGGAATATTTGGTCATGATGACATTGGAGAGCGAGGAGTATATCCGCTCGCTGGTGGAGGAAGGGCATGTGGCCTGCGGCATCTTCATTGACTCGCAGACGAGCTACAAATATTATGTGCAGAACATGGAGATGACAGACAACAATGCGGACGACGCGGATCTGGCGATGCGCAAGGTGGCGCAGCTTTCCGTCATGGAAGAGCTCGGAATCGCGCAAAAGGACGCGGAGGCAATTCTCGGAACGGAAATCACCCATCAGGAAATCAGCCTCGGCAAGAACCAGGCGGTAAACTTCTTCTACACCTATATCATGATCTTTGTGCTGTATATGGCGATTCTGCTTTACGGGCAGATGGTGGCGATGAATGTCGCGACGGAAAAATCCTCCCGCGCCATGGAGCTTTTGATCACGAGCGCGAAGCCGGTGTCCATGATGTTCGGCAAGGTCATCGCGTCCTGTATTGCGGGACTGGTGCAGATTCTCCTGATCTTTGGCGGCATTTTTCTGTTCTACAACCTCAACAAACCGTACTGGGGCGGCAGCGCCGCCGGCACCATCATCGGCATGTTCTTCAACATCCCGGCGGGGCTTCTGGTCTATATGCTGATATTCTTCCTGCTGGGCTTTCTGTTCTTCGGAATGATGTTCGGCGCGATCGGCTCCACCGTCTCCAAGGTGGAGGATGTATCCACCGCCATCACGCCGGCGATGATTCTTTACCTGCCGGGCTTTTTCATCTCGATCTTTTCCATGACGGGCGGCGGCGTGGATTCCTCTCTGGTCAGGGTGTTTTCCTTCCTGCCCTTTTCCTCGCCCTTCGTGATGTTTACGCGCATCGCGATGAGCACGGTGCCGGGATTGGAGATTGCGCTTTCGGTGGTCATCCTCGCCGTTTCCGTGGTGCTGGTCGGCCTTCTTGCCGCGAGGATTTACCGCGTGGGCGTGCTGCTCTACGGCAAACGCCCGAACATCTTCACAATGATCAAGTCCGTCATCCGCGCGTAGGCTCTGCGCCTGCGCGCGGCGCAGCGCTCAGGTGGATTCGCGTTCCGCGAGGGTCGCGGTAAACTTCAGGTGTTGTAAGGGTTGTTGTTTTTCGGTGCCCGCTGCGATTTCGCGGATCAGCATTTCCGCGGCGTGGGCGCCGATTTCTTTGGCGGGAAGTTCCATGGAAGTGAGGGAGGTTTCCAGCATGTCGCCGACGCGGTGTCCGGTCATGCTGATGACGCGCACGTCTCTGGGGACGCGGCGACCCGTCTCTTTCAAGGCGCGAAGCACGCCCATGCCCTGCGCGTCCGTCGCGGCCAGCACCGCGTCCAGCTGTTTGTATTTCCGCATCAGTTCCAGCGCACAGTCGTAGCCGTATTTCATGCCGCGCAGTCTGGAGTCATGCTCCGTGACGAGCTCCTTCATCTTGTGTTTTTTCAGCGTCTTCCGGTAGCCCTCATAGCGTTCCGCGTAAGGCGAAATCTTCATGGAACCGTTGATGAGCCCGATGTTCTTGCAGCCTTTTTCGATCAGGTGCGTCGTGGCGCGTTTCCCGACATCCACATAATCCACGACGACACTACTGATTGTATCGTCGAGTTTTCGGATGACCTGCACCACGGGCATTTCCGTGCGGATGTCGCGGATGAGACGGTGATTGGCACCGGTCCCCGCGATGACGATGCCGTCCACGAAGCCGTTGCGCAGGCGCTCCAGGCTTTCCTTTTCCACCGATTCGTCGCCGCCGGTGTTGACGATCAGCAACGCATAGCCTGCCCTGCGCGCTTCTTCCTCAATGCCGGACACCACTTCGTCAAAGATGGAAAACGAAAGCATCGGCATGACGGCGGCGATTGTGTTGAGCTTGCCCTGCCGTAAGCCCCGCGCGAGCACGTTCGGTTTATAGCTGAGCTCCTTCACCGCTTTCAATATGCGCTTCTTTGTGTCCGGATGCACATAGGATGTGTTGTTCAGCGCCCGCGAAACCGTGGAAATATCCACATGCGCGAGCTTTGCGACGTCCTTCAAAGTGGCCATAATGCTTTCCTTTCACAGTCCGCAACAGTGCGTGTGAGATCCTGCGATACAGGAACAATGTCTGTTTCGGGGACAGCCGGTTTGCCCAAAGGGACCGGCAACGGCGTCACATCCCTGCTGATTACAATATCATATCCTCTCAGGGGATGCAATAGTTTGCATAAAATATCCCCTATTCCGCCCTGCAAACAAATCCTTGCACAATCGACAAATAGCGTTGACATGCGGTTTTGAGGTGTGTTATAACTGTCCCATCGGAGATGCAAACGATTGCACACAAAATGGGGCAGTGCAGGACACATCTCCGATAGAGAGGAACCTACAACATACATCACAACAGAAAAGGAGCGTATTACCATGGCAAAACAGAAAAACTTCAAGACAATCTTCCCCGCAGTTTCCGTCCCGCTGAATGACGACTTCTCCATCAACGAAGAAGAATTTCGCGTCTATCTGCGCTGGATCAAGAGCTTCTATGATCAGGGCATCCAGGGTCTCGTGTGCAACGGCCACACCGGCGAGATCACGGGCTTAACCCGCGCGGAGAGAAAGCGCGTCACGGAAATCTGCGCAGAGGAATGCGGTGATATCATGACGATCGTCTCCGGTGTCAACTGCGAGAACACGCAGGAGTCCATCGAGATGGCGGCGGAAGCGAAGGCGGCGGGTGCCGACGGCATCCTGCTCATGCCCCCGCACATGTGGCTGCGCTTCGGCATGCATCCCGACGCACCGTATCAGTACATCAAGGACGTTGCGGAAGGCGCGGACATCGACATCGTAATCCATCTGTATCCGGCGACCTCCAAGGCCTTCTATCCGGTCGACGATCTCATCAAGATGTGCAAAGAAATCGACCATGTGAAGTGCATCAAGATGGGCACGCGTGTGACCTCCATCTATGAAGCGGATGTCAGAAAGCTCCGCAAGGAATGCCCGGACATCTCCCTCATCACCTGCCACGACGAGACGCTCTGCGTGTCCTGGTTCCCGGGCATGGACGGCGCACTCATCGGCTTCGCGGGCTGCGTGCCGGAGCTGATCTGCCCGGCGAGGGAAGTCTTCGCGAATCCGGACAAGCACACCTTAAAAGAGGCGCAGGACTGGTCCGACCGCATCTTCCACATTTCCCAGGCGATCTACGGCGGCGGCCAGCCTTCCGGCGAAGCGCACGCCCGCCTGAAGGAAACGCTGGTGCAGCGCGGCATCTTCAAGAGCGGCCTCATGAGAAAGCCGGTGCTTCCGCTCAACCAGGAAGAAAAAGACTGGATCGCACAGGGTATCAAGAACAGCGGTCTTGAAAAGGTTGACATGAGCAAGTTTGCGTAATTGAATAAGAAGGAGAGCGGGATCGTCCGGGACGGGAACCCGGACGATCCGCCGCCGTTAAACAAAGGGGGTAACCATGTCGCGTTTTGAAATTCTGGATATGCAAAAGCCGGTGGGGGAACGTTTGGGCTTTGAACCCGCCGAAGTAAAAAAGCTTTCGTTCGGGGAACTGATCAAAAAAATCGGACCGGGTATCATTCTGACCGGTATCGTCATCGGCCCCGGTAACATCACAACATCCGCCATGATGGGCAGTAACTATGGTTACGATATGTTATGGCTGCTGATCCCCATCATCCTGATGGGCATTACTTTCACCCTGACATCCTACCGCATCTCCATCCTGACGGGGATGCCCGTGCTGCACGCGATCCGTCATTACTTCGGCGGAGCCGCCGCGGCCTTTTGCGGTGTCGCGCTCTTTTTGTCCTGCTTCTTCTTTACGCTGGGCAATGTGACGGGCACGGGTGCCGGCATGAACCTGATCTTCGGCTTTGACTGGAGGATCGGGTCACTGATTATGCTTGCGGTATTGGCCTTCTGTTACCTGACAAAAGGCGTTTATTCCAAAGTCGAAAAAGGTATCATGATCTGTATCTTCGGTATGATCATCGCCTTCTTCGCAACGCTGGTATCCACGGGCGGCCCGAACGGCGGCGAAATGATTCGCGGCCTGACGCACCCGACCCTGCCGGAGGGTTCCCTCAATACGGCACTGGCCTACATCTCCACGAACGCTGCGGTGACGGCCGGTATCTACGGCACCTACCTCGGACTGGAAAAGAAATGGAAGAGAGAGGACCTCTTTAACGGCGCCATGCGTGCGGACGCGATTCTGCACATCGTCACCGTGGTGCTGATCTCCGGCGCGATCGTGCTTGTCGGTGCGATCGTTCTGAATCCGGAAGGCATCGCCATCAAGGCGCCGGCACAGCTGGGTGATCTGCTGAAGCCCTTCCTCGGCAATGCGGCTCCGATCGTCATGGGTATCGCCATCATCGGCGCGGGCTTTTCCTCTCTGCTGGGCAACACGCAGCGCGGCGTCGTGCTTTTGAACGCGGGTCTGGACAAGGAAATCGGCCTGGAGTCCAAGCCGGTTAAGATCCTCTGCCTGGCCTGCCTCGCGGTGGCAACGGCAATCTGCTTCTCCTACGGCGGATCTCCGACGCAGCTGATTTATATCGCGAATATCGCGACGAGTGTGGCCACACCGGTGGCGGGTCTGTTTATGGTGCTGATCATCTGGAAGGCGGAACTCTTCAGGGGAACAAAGACCCCGGTGCTGCTTCAGGTGATGATGACGATCTGCTATCTCTTCGCGCTGTACATGACACTGAACGCGCTGATCAAGACGCAGATTCCGAACCTGATCAGCATCTTCAAAGGATAACGTCGAACCAACCTCTTATCATACGGGAAGAAGGGGGCGAAACTTTCGCCTCCTTTTTCTTTGCGCTAAGCTTCGGAATCAGTCCTTCGGGAAGATGGAAAGCATCACCGTCTTGGCGATGTATTCGTGCACGCGTCTGGTGACGATCATCTGCGGGGAAGGCCCCGCGCTTAAAATCGCCCGGTTAAATTCCTTCACGTCAAAGTGATCTCCCAGCGCGGTTTCCGCGGTTTCTCGCAGACCGGAAATGAAGGCGTAGCCGTAGCCGTAGGGCGCGTAGGTGACGGGCGTAAACTTGATGTAATCATAGATGTCCGTCAGCTGCTCCTCTTCCAGAGGGAACTGGTTTTTGGTGAAATACTCCTTCAACTCCTTCATGCCCCAGCCGAAATAGTTGACGCCCACATCCGCGCCGCCGACGGCGGGCTGCGAGATCATGTCGTCCAGCGAGGCCACGAGCCGGTCCGCGTCCGTCAGGTGATCCAGATAATCCAGCGCGTCAAACATGACATAGACGGCGTAGCCTTCCACCATCAGGTCCACGCCCAGGGTCTTGATGTAATCGGATTCGATGTTTTCGTGGAAGAAGGCGTGCTGGTACATGTGTCCGGGAAAGCCCTCATGGGCCACGACGATGTAGGTCTCCAGCGAGGCGACGTCATCGTTGTCCGGATTGACGCGCATGTGCTGCTTGTGATCGCCGTCCAGCGCCGGCGTCACAAAATACGCCGCGATGTTGCGCTCCGTCAGCTTTTCCTCCGGATCCGCGTTCTCGATGTCATAGGACAGATCCTTCACCTCCGGAAAGTCCGCGAGCATTTCCACCTTGATGTGATCCAGAATGGCGGTGTAATCCCCGAAGCCGCTTTCCGGCATGTCCAGAATCGCGTTCTGCACATCGTCCATGTTTTGCAGATAATAATTGCGGAATTCGTTGAAGTAATCATTGACGCAGCCTTCAAATTCCGCCAGAAACTCTTCGCAGGATTTGCCGTAGGTGCCGAGGTTGTAATTCAGCATCGCGGCGTAATAGTCCTTCCCCTCCGGCAGCTTCGCGTAGCCTTCCGTGTTGTTGTGGCCGCCCTTCATTTCTTCCATGGCATCCCGCATGGCTTCAAAGGAAGGGAGATAGGAACGCTCGAAAGCCGCGCGGATTTCCTTTTTCAGCTCCTCCCGCTCCGAAGCGCCGATGGAATCAAACTCATCGACCTTGTCCAGAAGGCGTTCGAGGACAAAGCTGTCCGTGCCAAGCTCCAGCACGTCTTCGCAGGAGGAAATCACCTTGTCGAAATCCGTCATCAGCAGCTGCTTCTCCTGCTGGATTTTCGCGTAAGCAATGGCGTCATCCACGTAGCCCGGGATGGAATCGATGAGCGGCACGAGCTCGCGCAGCTCTCTTTCGTTGCGGATGTCCCAGACGGAGAGCAGACTGACAATCTGCATGTCCAGGCTGTTGGGCGGTGCGAAGAACTGTTCATAATAATCGAAACGTTCCTCGTTCAGCAGGATGACGGATTTGACTTCCCATTCCAGCGCGTCGTATTCGTCCTGCTGGGCGCGCGTCAGGAGCGAGCGGTCAAAGCCCTTCAGCGCATCCAGAAGCGAGGCGTAGTAGGTGCGGTTTTCCTGCATGTTCTCTTCGTTCGGCACCTCGCCGAGGCAGATGTCCACCGCGTCAATGTCAAAGCCCGCGGCCTCCGGATCCTGGTAATACATGTGCATGGCGAGGTAACTGTCCTCGATGGAATAGCGGTATTGCTCTTCCACAAAGGCGGCAAACTGCTGCTGCGCGGCTGAGGCCTTGTCGGGAGCGGAAGCGTCCTTGCCGTTACAGGCGGACAGAACCAGCGAAACGGTCAAAAGGACCGGCAAAAACATCTTTCTCATCTTCATGTAAAACTCCTTTGATTGACGGGAACACACCCTTTACCCATAGCATTGTGCGCGATTCTTCGCGGGATGTCAAGCCCGGCGCAGCCGGCTTCGACAGGCGCAGCCGCTCTTGTGTCAGGCCGACACCCGCGCGAAATGCCGCAATTCATGCGTGACACAGCCGCCAACTCCCTGTATAATAAGGATATGAGCAAAGGGGGGCGGAAATCCGGGTCCTTGTCGAAGAGGGAAAAAAAATACCTGGCCGGTATCGTCATTTTTATTGCGGGTATTCTTCTCGTCTCGGGAATCCTGACCTGGCGCCGTTTTGACGTGCCGCCCTTTGTTTACACGGAGCATCTTTCTGACGCGGTCGTGACCGTGGACGGCGAGGCCGTGAGCCTGAAGGACTTCGGCTGTTACGTCTACGAAACGGAAGGCTATGTGCAGCGGCAGGCGCTGATTTATGATGAAGAGGAACCGGTGAATTACTGGAACATGCACCTTTCCGCCGGGATGGATTCCACCTTCATGTTTGATTACGCGATGAAAACAGCGTTGGGAAATGTCGTCTGCAATAAGATCTACGCGAAAGCGGCCGCGGCGGAAGGGATTGCGCTGAGTGCCGCGGAGGCAGAAAAGGCGGAAGAAGACGCGCGGATGCTGCTGCGCGGGATGAGTGCGGAACAGCTGGACGCGATCGGCATCGACGAAGCGGACGCGCTGCGCTACAAAACAGACCAGGCACTGGCGACGCGTTATGCCGCGCATCTTGCGGCAAAGACGGATCTGCGGGGCTACGGCGGCACACCGGAACAGGTGCTGTCCTACGACGGCAAGTATTTTCTGGAAGAGATTTTGCCACAGCATGAGGTGGTGTACAACGAGGAACTGATTGAACATGTCCGTATGGGGACGGTGACAGTCAATCAGCAATAAAAGAAAAGGGGTAAGCAAATGAACGGTTATTTCCAGTTAATGATCACGGATCAGGGAACCGGCATCAAAGTCTTCGCCGCGACGGACGGCGGGATCAGCATCACGACACCGGGCATTCGCGAGTATCTGGATCAGCGCGGCATCAGCTATGATCTGGTGGCGCTGGACCAGGCGGTGGGCAAAGCGGACGGCAACGTGCAGATCATCAGTCCGAACAAGATCATGCCGGAGCGCGGCGCCTGCCGGCTGACGGTTTCGGATGACGAGATGACGGTCACCGGATATTTTTATCCGCCCTCGGACGGTCTGAAGGGCGAGGCCATGACTGCGGACGAGGTCAAAAAAGACCTGGCTTTCCAGAAAATCACCTACGGCATTCAGGAGGACAACATCAGCGCCTTCTTCGAGCACCCGATGTACTGCACGGAAATTGTCCTGGCGCAGGGGCAGCCCGTGCGGCAGGGAAAGGACGCTTCCATTGAATACCTCTTTAACACGGACATGCACGCGAAACCGGAGTTAAAGGAAGACGGCACGGTGGACTTCTTCAATCTGAATCTCATCAGCCATGTGGAAGCCGGGCAGGAAGTGGCAAAGCTCACGCCGGAGGATCCGGGCGAGGACGGCTGGAACGTCTACGGCAAACCGGTGATGCCCAACAAGGTCAAGCACCTGGAACTCAAGGGCAACAAGAACTGCGTGATTTCCGAGGACAAGCTGACGATGACGGCGGGTGTGGCCGGTCACGTTTCCCTGACCGGAAATGTCGTCGAGGTGTCCAATGTCTACGCCGTCGCGGCGGTGGGCGTTTCCACCGGAAATATCAACTACGACGGCAGTATCGTGATCGAAGGCGATGTGGACAGCGGCTATGAGGTGAAGGCCAGCGGTGATATTGAAGTGAAGGGCTCGGTCAGCGGCGCGATTCTGCGGGCCAAGGGCAATGTGGTTCTGGTGCGCGGCATGAACGGCATGACGAAGGGAGAGATTCACGCCGGCGGCAACGTCGTGACAAAGTTCCTCGAGGCCGCGACGGTGCGTGCGGGCGGTACGGTTTCCGCGGAATCCATCATGCGCTCCACGGTCTTTGCGGGTGCGGAGGTGTACGTGGACGGCAAGCGCGGGTTCATCGCGGGCGGCCAGGTCTCCGCGAAGGAGCGCGTCACGGCAAAGACGCTCGGTTCTGAGCTCGGCGTCAACACGCTCGTGGAAGTGGGCGCGGACCCGACGCTGAAAGAAAGCGTGAAAAAGATGCAGGCGGAAATCGCGGACGCGGAAAAGAAAAAAGAAGCGATCCAGGAACCGATGGCAAATCTCCTGCGCAAGCTGAAGGCGGGCGTCACCCTGACCCCGGATCAGCTGAAATACCTGCAACAGCTGAACATGCAGAACAAGATTCTGGACGGACTGATCGAAAAGAACACGAAGGCCTGCGATGACGCCAAGCAGCAGATGAAAGAAGCCAAGCGGGCGGAGGTCATTGTCAACGAGACCGCGTATCCGGGAACGACGATCGGCATCGCGGATTACACAAGGGAAATTAAAACGGCGGTGAAATACAGCCGCTTCGTCATCGACGAAGGCGAGATACGCATCGCGGGCCTGTAAAGGGCCCGCTTTTTTTTTCGCTTTTTCTCCGCGTTTTCATTGCGATTTCCGGGGATTTCCGTTACAATAATATCGAGGGGAATTCTTTTTTTTCATCCAACATTACGAGGAGGTAAAATATGAAGAAAAGGTTTGCATCATTCGTGGCGCTGGCTTTGGTCTGCGCGATGACACTCGCTGCCTGCGGTGGCGGCGGGAATGCGGGAAGCTCCACTGCCGCCAGCACGGCGGCCGAGGAAGTGAGCGAAGCGGCGGATACATCTGCGGCGGAGACAACGGAAGAAACGGAGCCGGCCGCGGAAAACGAGAACGTTCTGTACTACATCGCGACGGATGACGCCAGCTCCGAGCGCGTCAATTATCCGTTCAACAACCGTGCGCGCTTCTTCTGCAATCTGCTCTGGCGCTCGCTGCTGACGACGGACGCGGATTTCGCGACATTCAAGGGAGATCTGGCATCGGATTATTCCGTCAGCGACGACGGCCTGACCTACACCTTTACGATGGCCGATGTGAAGTGGAGCGACGGAGAGCCGGTCACCGCGGAAGACGTCAAGTTCACCTTTGAAATGATTCTGCAGCTGACCAGCATCAACTCCAACTACGCGAACGCCGCCAAACAGATTGTCGGCGCGAACACCTTCCAACCCGGCGGTGATTTAGAGGGCATCACGGTGGACGGCAACACCGTCACGATTCAGCTGGATTCCCTTTACGCGGACTTTGAGAAGATCATGAGCCAGATCGCCATCATGCCGAAGCATGTCCTGGAAGGCGAGGATTTCACGGTCTTTGCACAGTCCTCTTTCTTTGATATGCCTGTCACGAACGGCATGTACAAGGTCGAGGAAGTCGTGCCCGCCAACTACATCATTTACACGATCAACGAACACTACGAGGGCGAGAAGCCGCAGATTGAAAAGATTCACATCAGCGCGCTGTCGGATCCGATTGTGGCGGCACAGGGCGGACAGCTGGATTTCTGGAACACGAACAACCCCGCGGAAATCGAAGCCTTCCGCGCGATGGACAACTTCACGGAATTTGACATCAACATTCTTTACTACCGTTACTTCGTCGTCAACTGCTATGACGATGACGGCAACCCCAACGCGCTCATGGATCCGAAGGTGCGTCAGGCGCTGGTCTATGCCATTGACCGTCAGGCACTTGTGGACGCGTACTATGACGGCTTCGGCGTGGTCTCCAACTCCGGCGGCGTACCGAACACACCGGAATACAACAGCGCACAGAGCGACATGGCCTATGATCCGGATCTCGCGAAATCCATGCTGGAGGAAGCGGGCTTTGACTTCTCGCAGACCCTGCGCCTGCGTTATTACTCCGGCGACCAGACGACGCAGAACTTCATGGAAGCCATCGGCGCGATGCTGAATGAGATCGGCATCCAGACCGATGTTATGAAGTTTGAAAACGACGCGACGGAAGAGCTGTGGACGCTGCGCAACTATGAGCTGGCGCAGAAGAACCTCTCCGCCTTCACCTACTCCGAGTGGTACGGTGAGTACATCAACGAAAACTACGCGAAGGTGCTGGGCGATATTGATCCGGAATTCAGCCAGCTGATCACGTCCTACAACACCACCGTGGACGCGGCCGAGCGCCAGCAGAGCTTCGATGACCTTCAGATGATGGAGCAGGAAATGATCTACAAGCTTCCGCTGTTTACGGTCAACCAGAAGCTCTTTGTCAACACGGACAAGATCGAGCTTCCGTCCGGGATCGAGTTCGGCAATCCCTGGTACAACTACGACATGCAGTTTGAAAGCTGGTCCGTGAAATAAGTTCTGAATTCTTTCACCGCAGTCAGGGGCGGGGCCTTCCCGCCTCTGATCCGCGGTACCCGTCAGAGGGAAGTGTATGGGCAAGTTTATCCTGAAAAAAGTTCTGATGATGATTCCCATGCTGTTCATTGTCAGCCTGCTGGTGTTCTTCGCCATCCGCACCACGAAGGCGGATCCCGTGACCTACCTGATTCCGGCGGACGTGGTGATCAGTGAGGAAAACATGGAAGCCCTGCGCGCGCGCTACGGTCTGGACGCGCCGCTCTATGTGCAGTATTTCCGCTGGATCGGGAATCTGCTGCGGGGCGATTTCGGAAAGAGCATCGTCGGCGGCACCTCCGTCGCGGCGATTGTCGCAAGGTCTTTGCCTGCCACCTTTGAGCTGGCCTTCGGGGCGCTCATCATTTCCTCCGTTATCGGCATTACGCTCGGCGTCTTGAGCGCCATTCACCAGAACGGCATCATTGATTACGTCGGACGCTTCATCGCCGTCCTGGGCACGAGTATGCCGCAGTTTTTCTTCGGCATCATTATGATACAGATTTTCGCGATCAAGCTGGGGTGGCTGCCGGTCGGCGGCCGGACGGATCCTTCCGTCGTCACCTTCTGGGATCGCGCGAAGTATCTTGTTCTGCCGACACTCACGATGTCCATCGCCATGATATCCACCCTGCTGAAATACTCCCGCAATTCCATGCTGGAGGTATTGAACAGGGATTACATCAAGACGGCGCGGATGAAGGGCATTTCCGAACGGCGCGTGTACATCACGCACGCGCTGCGCAATGCCTTACGGCCCGTGATGGTCATCATCATTTTCCGTCTGCCGCTGTTGATCGGCGGTTCCGTCGTCATTGAGTCCGTCTTTTCCTGGCCGGGTATCAGCACGCAGATCGTCGGCGCGACAACGAGCGGTGACTATCCCGTTATCATGGTCACGACGTTGTTGATCGCCGCCACCATCCTTGTTTCTTCCGTGCTGCTGGACATCATCACGGCGCTGCTGGATCCGCGCGTGCGCCTGGGGAAGGAGTAAGCGATGGACAAAAAACAAATCACTTCCTCCCTCTGGAAACGGAATCTGCGCAAGTTTTTCAACAACCGTCTGGCAGTGCTGGGCTTTGTGATCATGGCAGTGATTCTGTTCTGCTGCATCGCCGCGCCGCTCCTGACGGAGTATCTGCCGAACGCCATCAACCTGAAGGAACTCACGCGCGCACCGGAAAGCGGACACATTTTCGGCACGGACAAGCAGGGGCGTGATGTCTTTGCCCGCGTGCTTTACGGCGGACGCACCTCCATTATGATCGGGGTGGTGTCCTCGCTCATGGGTTCGCTCATCGGCGTTGTCCTGGGCGCGATTGCCGGTTACTTCGGCGGCCTCATTGATTCGCTGCTCGTGCGCCTGAGCGAGATTTTCTCCACCTTCCCGCAGCTGATCCTGATTCTCGTGCTGGTCTCCATCATCGGGCCGGGCGTCTTCAGTCTCATCGTGATCTTCGGCGTCACCGGCTGGATGACGACCTTCCGCATGATCCGCACGGAGTTCATCACGCTGCGCGAGGAAACTTACGTACAGGTGGCGCGGGCCTTCGGCATGAGCAAGAGCAGCATCATCTTCAGCGAAATCCTGCCCAACGCCTTTTCGCCGGTCATCGCCGCCACGACAATCAACGTCGCGGGCTTCATCCTCTCGGAGGCCGGCTTGAGCTTCATCGGCCTCGGTGTTCCCAGCGGAACGCCGACCTGGGGGAACATCCTCAACGCGGCCAAAGGGATTGACGTCATCACAAACTTCTGGTGGCTGTGGCTGATCCCGGGCATTGTGCTGTCGCTGTTTATTCTCGGGGTGAATTTCGTTGGGGATGGATTGAGAGACGTTTTGGATCCGAAGCAGTTATGATTTATGACTGATAACTGCGGCTCACGAGACAGTTCCCACCGGGCTCCGGAGTTGCTGCGCAACAAATCGCCCGTCGGGAAGCTGTGCTCGCTCGCCGCAGGATTCAGGTTATGACAGATAATTGTAAGGCAAGATGGTTATGGAAGAGAATACGATTCTCCGGGTAAGAAAATTAAATACAAGCTTCAAGACAGAAGATGGTATCATCCCGATTGTTAAAGACGTGGACTTTGATGTGAAGAGGGGGTCCATATTAGCGATTGTAGGGGAGTCCGGCTGCGGGAAGTCTGTGACGATGAACTCCATCTGCCGGTTGTTGGGGAAGAATGCGGAGATCCAGGCGGAAGCGATTGATTATATGCAGCAGGAAGCGGACGGCAGTATCCGTACCGTGCACATGAAGGATCTGACGAACACCTCGAAGGAAATGCGTGCGCTTCGCGGGAAAGAGATCAGCATGATCTTCCAGGATCCGATGAGCTCGCTCAATCCGGTGTACAAAGTGGGGCGGCAGGTCATGGAAGCGCTGTTGCAGCACAACAAAATGAGCAAGCAGGAAGCGATGGCGCGGGTGATTGAGATGTTCAAGCAGCTGGGCATCCCGGACCCGGAGAACCGCGTCAACAACTATCCCTTTGAGTTTTCCGGCGGCATGAAGCAGCGCGTGGTCATTGCGATCGCCATGATCAACAACCCGCAGCTGCTCATCGCCGATGAGCCGACGACCGCGCTGGACGTGACGATACAGGCACAGATCATGGAACTCATGGTGCGGCTGAAGGAAGAACAGCAGAAGACGATCATCCTCATCACGCACAACATGGGCCTTGTGGCGGAGACGGCGGACGAAGTGGCCGTCATGTACATGGGGCGCGTCGTGGAAACGGGCAGCGCGGATCAGATTTTCGCAAATCCCGCGCATCCTTACACGAGCGCGCTCATGCAATCCGTGCCGGTGCTCGGCGCGATGGAAGAGGGGAAGGAGCTTGCGACCATCCCCGGCCAGACGCCGAATCCGAAGGACGTGACGGACGGCTGCGAATTCGCAAACCGTTGCGACAAATGCATGGAATGCTGCAAAACGGGGCTTGTGGGCAATCATGAGATCGAGCCGGGGCACTTCGTAAGATGCCATCTGTATCGAAAGTCCTGATGAGTCACTGCTTGCAGGGACGACATCAGGACTTTATGATACGACACAGACATGAGGAAAAAAGCAGCACGATGCTTTGCGAGTGATGCGATTTCCGAATGTCTGTAGGATTGCGGGAGTTGCGGAGCAACGCAGCAATCCGTGATGGCATCGAAAGGGAACAAAATGGAAAAAGAAGTCTTATTTGACATCACGCATCTGCAGAAATACTTCCCGATCCGGAAGGGCTTTTTGAAAAAGCATGTCGGCGACGTGAAGGCCGTGGACGATGTCAGCGTGACGGTGTATAAGAACGAGACCCTCGGCATCGTCGGGGAATCCGGCTGCGGTAAGACCACCTTCGGCAAGTCCATCATGCTGCTGGATACGCCGACGGGGGGCGAGGTCCTCTTCCATGACAGGGACGGCGCGAAGGACATCACGAAAATGAACGCGCAGGAACAGCTGCATTTCCGCAAGCGGGTGCAGATGGTCTTCCAGGATCCGTACAACGCGCTGAATCCGTTGAAGAAAATCATCGAGTCCTTTGAGGGGCCGCTGAAGCTGCACGGCATCAAGGACAAGGCGGAGCGTGAGGAAATCATGCGCGAGGTGCTGCGCGTCGTCAATACTAACCCGGATTATCTTTACCGTTACCCGCATGAGTTTTCCGGCGGTCAGCGGCAGCGACTTTGCATCGCGCGGGCGCTGGAGGTCGGGCCGGAGGTGCTTGTCTGTGACGAACCCGTTTCCGCGCTCGATGTTTCCATCCAGGCGCAGGTGCTGAATCTGATGAAGAAAATCCAGCGCGAGCGGAAGCTGACTTATCTTTTTATCGCGCATGACCTGAGCGTGGTGCAGTACATGTCCGACCGCATCATGGTGATGTATCTCGGGCATGTGATGGAGATTGCGGATTCCCGTGCGCTGTATGATCACCCCGCCCATCCCTATACCGAGGCGCTGCTTTCCGCCATTCCCGTGCCGGTGCGCGGCGCGAAGAAAAAGCGCATCATCCTGGAAGGCGATGTGGCGAGTCCCATCAACAAGCCGCCGGGATGCGTCTTCCACACGCGCTGCCGCAAGTGCATGGAGCGATGCAAGCAGGAAGTGCCCGTCATGCGGGAAATCGCCCCGGGGCACCGTGTGGCCTGTCATCTGTACGACGGCGCGGAAACCGTGACGGAACCAAAGGGAGAGGAGCAGACAGAATGAAGCATTTTTATTCCTTTGATACGGGAATTCTAAATCACAACGAGTGCAGCAATGTCGCGCTGTCCTACGCACCGTTCCGGAAAGAGGAAACGGTGCTTTTTCGCGAATCCTATTTTGCCGAACCCTCCGTTCCCTGGGAGGCGCGCTTTGACAACGGTTATCCGAACGTCTTTTGGAATCCGCTGATCGGGAAGTACGTCTGTTACCATACCCTTTGCACGAAGGATGATGTCTCGACTTCCACACCGCTGACGGAGCGCGCGGCGAAGCGTTACATTCCGTCGAGCGAGCGCATCACCTCGCTGGCCTATCTCGAAAGTGAGGACGGGCTGCACTGGGAACGGCCCGATCTCGGCCTGGTTTCGTTTCAGGGCAATACGCACAACAATCTGTTGATCGAATACTGTCACGGTGCCGGCGTTTTTTATGACGAGGCGGAGACGGACCCCGAGAAGAAATTCAAGCTGGCGGCCAAGTTCGATGATCTGGAACGGATGGCGTCCTGCTTCAGCGCGGACGGCATCCACTGGAGCAAGCCGCATCCCTGGAACCACAATCCCGCGGGCGATACGTTGAACTGCGTCTTCCGCGACAAAAAGGACGGCCGCTTCAAATGCATCACGCGGATCTGGAAGGGCAGTCTGCGCATTCCCGCCGTCACGGAGAGCGAGGATTTTCTGACCTGGTCGGAGCCCGTGGAATGCGGACGGGGCGAGGGTCCCGGCGCTCAGATTTACAGCATGCCGGTGCTGCAGCTGGACGGCATGTATCTCGGTTTCGCGAGTCTCTTTCACGAGGGCGACCGGATGGCGGAGCGCTTTGACACCGTCAACGTCGATCTGCGCTACTCGCCGGATCTGCATTACTTCCAGAAGTGCGTCTGGGAGGACGGCGCCGTCTTCATCGAAAACGGACCGGGGCAGTATCCCGACGGCGCGCCGGACGCCGGCTGCGTCTATGCTTCGTTGCCGGTCGAAATCGACGGCAGATACTACATTTACTACATGGGCGGCAACGGGCATCACACGGATTTCCGCGAGACGTCCATGCTGCGCGGCTCCGTCGAGAAAGACCGCTTCACCCATTTTCACGCGAAACGTCCCGGCGCAGACGCGCTGCTGCGTTCGTCCAACCTGCGCTTCAGCGGAGAGGAACTCTATCTCGACATGGACGCGGAAGAGGATTTCCGCATGGAAGCGGTGATGGTGACCTCGGATCCGCAGAAGGTGCGCGGCAGCGTGATCGAAGGCTACGAGGGGCGCGTCGTGCGGCAGGAAGACAATCCGCGCTTATGGCGGATCGTCTTCGACAACTCCCTGGCGGCGCTGGAAGGGAGATTCAATGCGCTGCGGCTGACGTTTCGTGGGGCGAAGATCTATGGCATTCTCGGGGATTTCACACCGGATAGTGTGCGGTATAACGGTGGGGTGATACTGTGAACCGCCTGCCTGGGTGATTGATGATTCCGCTTCGCTCTATTGTGCCGGACACTCCGCCGAGCCTATGGTCTCGGCTCCGTGGCACACAAGCCGCTCAGCGGAAAACATGCAATCCCCCGGCGCGGCGGGTCATAGCCTGATCCTGACCGCAGGGCAACGAGGCTGATCGGAGGATATCATACGACACTCGATGCAGCGGAACATAGCCTGATCTTGATCCCGGGGCACCAAGGCTGATCGGAGGATATCATACGACACTCGATGCGGCGGAACATCACCTAATCTTGATCCCGGGGTTCATAAATCCTCAGCAGAGTTCTGTCTTGTTATACGAAGATCAGGAAGCCGTAGGCGTAGAAGGCAAGGAACGCGCCGAGGGCCAGGCTGCCTACAAAGCCGAGCATGATTCCGATCAGTTGCAGGGTGGACCAGTCCTTGCCCTCCGGCGGGTGGTGTCCTTTGAGAAAAAACAGATAGAGTATCACCGGCGCAAAAAACAATACCGGCATTAACAACAGTTGCATTGTATGACCTCACTTCTTATCCCGATGAATTCATGGGATAATCCGTCTCATTGCTATTACATCAGTTTCAGTCCCTTCGCGACATTCACGATGAAGTCCTGCACGTTTGTGACGATACCGTGCGAGGACAGGGAGCCGCGGTCGGCCAGCTTGTTCACCGTGAATTCCGCAATGTCCACGCAGTAGAAGTAGACCTGACGAATCTTGCCCTTTGCGGTCACACGGAAGGACGGCGTCATATTGCCGGTGGCAATGGTGTGAAGCGTCGTAGCCATGCAGATGACGGTTGTCGCCTTGCGGATGTGTTCACGCATGGCATCCTGTGCCTCGTAAACATCGGCATAAACCTCCGGCAGCGGACCGTCATCACGGATGCTGCCCGCCAGCACATAAGGAACCTTTTTCTTTTCGCAGCTGTACAGAATCCCGTTGTCGATCTTTTCCTTTTTCAGGAACTCTTTGATCGAGCCGTAATACTTGACGCGGTTGATCGTGTCCAGATGATTGTAATGTCCGTTCGGTACGTTTTCCTGGGTGTAAATGTTCTGTCCCAGCGCGGTACCGAGGTAGGCGCCTTCCAGATCATGCGTCGCAAGCGCGTTTCCGGCCAGAATCGCGTGGGCATAGCCGCCCTCGATGATGGCGGAAAAGGCTTTTCTCGCGTCCGCGTCAAAAGCAAAGGCCGGGCCTAACACCCAGACGATGTTTCCGTTTCTCTTTTCATATTTCAACAGCTCATAGATATCATCATAGTCCTTGGAATAGGCGGTTTCGCGGCTGCGTCCCTGCCGGAAGGCAAAGGTTTCCTGCGCGGCGCCCTTTTCGTTGAACCCGTTCGGATAAACGTAGATGCCCTCGCTCCCGTCTTCCGTCCGTCCGCAGGCAACAAGATCTCCCTTTTTCAAATGCCTTGGCTCAATCACCTGAATCCGTCCGGCTTTGAATACCGGTACGCAGTCCATCCGGCTTTCTTCCGCCAGCATCCAGTTGTCTTCAATCTTAAAATACTCCGGAAAAATACTCATGGCATGATAACCGTCCGGCGCGACCGTATTCTTTGGCGCCGGGATCAGGGTGCAATCCGGAGCCTCACAAAAAAAGCGTGTGGTAAAATCAGGCGGGGTAAAGGATTTGAGTTTGAAAGCCATGGAATAACCTCCTTGTGAAGTTTGTCATACCGAAAGCACATTACGCCTCGGCAGTGTTGTACCTAATAGTATAGGGGATGGCGTCCCCCATGACAAGAGAGAATTCCGCCAAGAAATTGAGATTTTGACCCGCCACACCGGGTAATCGTATGATATCCGCTGAGGACTTATGAACCCCGGGATCAAGATCAGGTTATATTCCACCACATCAGATGAACGTATGATATCCGATGAAGACTTATGAACTCCGGGGTTAAGATCAGGCTATGATCCGCCGCGCCGGGTGATTGCATGTTTTCCGCTGAGCGTCTTCTTTCTTGCCCGCTTTTCAGGGCATCAGTTGTCCCCGCAGGGGGCGGCTTGTGTGCCACGGAGCCGAGACCATAGGCTCGGCGGAGTGTCCGGCACAATAGAGCGAAGCGGAATCATCAATC
>JAFZLB010000082.1 GCA_017551665.1 Lachnospiraceae bacterium | reverse complement strand
AAGGCATGGCGGAAATCTACGGTCACTACATCTGCATCCTGGTGCCGGAGGAGGAGATGCCGCGTCTCAGCCATGACGCCTATTTTTATGAGGTTTCCGACGGTGCCGATCTGACGATTTTTCACCGGGAGAGCGGTGCGGAACTCTGCCGTATTTCGGTCTGTAACAAAAACGAAATCGACATCAATGAACACATTGCGAGTTCGACTTTCAGCGGACCCCTGCTGACAGATTTCTACGGGTATATCCGGGAAACGGACGGACGTATGGACTATTATGTGATACGATACCTGTATCCGAAGGAAACCATCCTGCAGAATCGTCCGGAATACGCGGAGGAATTGTCCAGACTGTATGACATGCTGCTGGAACAGAGCGCTCCGGAAAACCTGATCATTCCGAATTACGACTGGGAAGGGACACGCGAGCTGGTTCCGGATGTTTAAAAAAGATACGTGAAATCACCCGCGGGCAGCCGAAAAATGAGTTGACAAGGCCGTTGTTTGCGTGTAGTATAGGAAAGTACGCCGCTTAACGGGGTTTAAGCGCGTTTTTCATGCGGAAGAATAAATATAAGAAAGACGCCACCGAAGTTAGCGAGATTGACAGAGGACCTGTTTTTCGTCCGTCTGTCGGAAGGAGGTAAGCAAAGCGTATGTACGCAATTATTGAAACAGGCGGCAAGCAGTACAAGGTCTCCGAAGGCGATGTCATTGACATCGAAAAGCTCGAAGGCGAAGCCGGCACGGAAGTGACATTTGAAAAAGTGATCGCGCTTTCCGACGGCAAAATGAGAGCCGGCGAAGACGCAAAGGGTGCCAGTGTCAAGGGCTCCATCGTCGCGCAGGGCAAGGGCAAGAAGATCATTGTTTACCGCTTCAAGGCAAAGAGCGGCTATCACAAGAAAAAGGGCCACAGACAGCTGTTCACCAGAGTAAAGATTGACAGCATTTCCGGCTGAGCGATGACAAGGGTTCATATTTACAAAACCGAAACAGGCGCGTACACCGGATTTCTGGTGGAGGGACACGCGGAATATGCGGATCCCGGCGAAGACATCGTCTGTTCGGCCATATCGCTTTTGACCATCAACACGGTCAACGCCATCGGTCAGTTTACGGAAGATCAAACGGAAGTGGAAGAGGATCAGACAAAGGGCATGATCCGCTGTATGTTACAACAGCCGCCCTCCCATGACACGGAACTGCTGCTGCGTTTCTTTGAACTCGGTGTAACGGAACTCGCAAAGCAGTACAAAGAGGTCAGTTGTCTGATCGAACAGAAAGGATAAGACCATGATGCTTCAGTACAATTTACAGTTTTTCGCGCATAAGAAGGGTGTCGGCTCCACGAAGAACGGCCGTGATTCCGAATCCAAGCGCCTCGGCGCAAAGCGTGCGGACGGCCAGTTTGTCAAGGCCGGCAACATCCTTTACAGACAGCGCGGCACACACATTCATCCCGGCACCAATGTCGGTATCGGCAAGGATGACACCCTGTACGCGCTGGTGGACGGCGTGCTCCGTTTTGAGCGCAAGGGCCGTGACAAAAAGCAGGCAAGCGTTCACCCTTTGGAGGAAAGCCTCGCGAAGGCAAGCGGAGGCGAAGCCTGAGTTTCGTGCAGGGCGGTTTCTTCACAGAAAACAATGTTTCGGAAAGCTTCCTGCCCTTGCGGTCGGAAGCTTTCTTTCGTCAGGACAGAACCCATGGCTGATTTTGTCGACAAAGTAAAAATACATATCAGAAGCGGCAAGGGCGGCGACGGTCATGTTTCCTTCCGCAGGGAAAAGTATGTGGCGAACGGCGGCCCGGACGGCGGCGACGGCGGCAAGGGTGGTGACGTCATTTTCGCCGTGGACGAGGGCATCAACACGCTCTCGGATTTTCATCACAACGCGAAGTACCGCGCGGAGGACGGGGAGAACGGGAAGGCGAAGCGCTGCACCGGCAAATCCGGCGCGGACAAGGTGATTAAGGTGCCCGCGGGCACGCTGATCCGGGAGTATGAGAGCGGACAGGTGATTGCGGACATGTCCGGCGAGAACAAACGCGTGACGGTGCTGACCGGCGGCCGCGGCGGAAGCGGCAACATGCATTATGCCACCGCCGTCATGCAGGCACCCAAATACGCACAGCCCGGCAAGGACGCGAAGGAGCTGGATGTCCTTCTGGAACTCAAGATGATTGCGGATGCCGGTCTGGTCGGCTTTCCGAATGTGGGGAAATCCACCTTTTTGTCCCGCGTTTCCAACGCGAAGCCGAAGGTGGCAAATTACCATTTCACGACGCTGTCGCCCTCGCTTGGCGTTGTGGATTTAGAGGATGATCCCGGTTTTGTTTTGGCGGACATCCCCGGGCTCATTGAGGGCGCGGCCGAAGGACTGGGCCTCGGACATGATTTTTTGCGGCATATCGACCGCTGCCGTGTGCTCATTCATGTCGTGGACGTCGCCGGAACGGAGGGGCGGGATCCGCTTCAGGACATCGAAAAAATCAACGCGGAGCTTTCCCGCTATCACGCGGACACAGCAAACAAACGGCAGGTCATCGCGGCAAACAAAATCGATCTGTTGCCGGAGGGCGAACATGCCGATATCATTACCGAAATACGGAAGCGTTACGAAGCGGCGGGCGTGAAGGTCTTTCCGGTCTCCACATTGACGGGACAGGGCCTGAAGGCGCTGCTGTATGAGGTGTCCGGCATGCTGCAGGAAATCGGGAAGGAGCCTGTGGTCTATGCCCAGGAATTCTTCCCGGAGACCATGCTGACAAAGGAAGCGGAGGCCTTTACGGTTTCCTACGACCGGAAGCAGGGAGAATACGTGGCCGAGGGTCCTTTGATCGACAAGATGCTCGGCTACACCAATATTGAATCGGAAAAGGGCTTTGCCTTCTTCCAGCGCTTCCTGAAGGACAACGGCGTCATTGACGCCCTGCTCGCGGAAGGAATGCAGGAAGGGGATACCGTGCGGATGTACGGACATGCCTTTGAATATTATCCCTGACGTAGTACAATAAGAAAAGGAAATGCTATGACACTGACAAGCAAACAACGCGCGTATCTGAAGGGGCTGGCATCCACGAACAGTCCGCTGTTCACCGTCGGTAAGGGCGGCGTTTCTCCGGAAGTCACACAGTCCGTGGAAGAGCTGTTTCATACGCATGAACTCATCAAGGGCAGCGTGCTGAAAAGCTGTCCGGAGGACGTCCGGCAGGTCGCGGATACGATTGCCGGCCGCACGCATGCCGTGACCGTACACACCATCGGCAGAAAAATCGTATTATACAAACCCTTCCCGGAGGAACCGGAAATCGAACTTCCATAAGCAGAGGTAAGAACATGTCATCACGAAAAATCGGTATCATGGGCGGCACCTTCAATCCCATTCACTACGCGCATCTGCTGCTGGCGGAAAGCGCGAGAGAGCAGTACGGGCTGGACCGCGTGATCTTTATCCCGACGGGAATCCCGTACATGAAGGACACGACAAACCTTCCTTCGGGGGAGCTGCGTTATCAGCTGGTGAAGATCGCCATCCGGGATAACCCGTATTTCACCTGCTCCCGGCTGGAAATTGACCGCCCCGGCAATACCTATACGGCGGATACGCTCCGGGAGCTGCATAAAATGTACCCCGGCGATCACCTCTATTTCATCATGGGCGCGGACTCCGTGATGGATCTGGAAAAGTGGCATAAGGTGGAGGATGTCTTCAACAGCACCACCATCCTCGCCGCCGTCCGGCACAAGGTGGACGTGTCGCAGTTGGAGGAGCGCCGGAAGGAACTGGCCGAAAAGTTTCAGGCGGACATTGAGCTGTTGGAATACGGCAGAATGGATGTCAGCTCCACCGTCATCCGCGACCGCATTTCCAAGGGCTTGAGCGTGCGCTATCTGTTGCCGGAAGACTGCATTGAATTCATCCGGACGAAGAGCTTTTATACGGAAAAGCCCTCGCAGGACGATATGCCGAGCCGCGTCTATGTCCCCGAAAAGAACCGGAGAAAGAAGACCATGCCCGTCGTCCTTCCGGAAGACGATGACGACATGACGGTCGTGTAAGCAAGTGAAGCCTGTCAAACAAATCGCGCATCTGCGCAAAAAACTGGAAAAGCTGCTGGATGAGAAGCGCCTGGAGCACACGATCGGCGTGGCCTATACCGCCGCGTCCCTTGCCTTTGTGCACGGCGCGGATCCCCATCAGGCGCTGCTGGCCGGGATGCTCCATGACTGTGCCAAGTATCTGGATGACGCGCAGATGCTTACCTTATGCAAAAAGCATGACATCCCCGTAAGCGAAGTGGAAGAGCAGGCGCCCTCGCTGTTGCACGCGAAGCTCGGCGCGTATTTCGCAAAAAAGGAATATGAGGTGACGGACGAGGCGGTGCTTGACGCCATCCGCTGTCATACGACCGGCAGACCCGCGATGACGCTTCTGGAAAAGCTTTTGTTCATCGCGGATTATATCGAACCGAACCGGAAGGTACTGCCCCGTATCGATGAGATCCGCCGCGAGGCGTTTTCGGATCCGGATCTTTGCGTGCTGCATATCACGGAGGATACGCTGCAATACCTGAAAGAAAAGGACAAGACGCTGGACCCGATGACCAAAGAAACGCAGGCCTATTACCGCGCACTGGTGGAACAGCGGGAAGGCTGAACGCAGGGCCGGTGCCGGCTGACCGGACAAATCAAACATCCACCGCAACGAAAGGATCATTCAGAATATGGCTGAACAGGAACAGAACCGCGAACGCGCAAGGGAGATGAGCCGTACCGCCATCCGCGCATTGGAGGACAAAAAGGGCGAAGACGTCCATATCCTTGATATCAGTGAGGTCTCCGTTCTCGCGGATTTCTTTATTATCGCGAGCGGCAAAAACCAGAAGCAGATTCAGGCCTTGAAGGAAAATGTGGAAGAGGAGATGGAAAAGGCCGGCTTCTTCGCCAAACATATCGAGGGACATGACTCCGCGCACTGGATCCTCATGGACTACGGCGATGTCATCATCCATATCTTCGACGAAGAAAACCGGCTGTTCTACGATCTTGAACGCATCTGGCGGGACGGCAAGCCCCTGGACGCCGGAAGCATCTGATATAGAGGTCAGGCGTAGAGTCTCAGCACACCGTAGACCTTGCCCAAAATCCGGCAGTCCTCGACGATGATCGGATCCATGTGATCATTTTCCGGCTGCAGGCGGACGTGATCCTCTTCTTTATAAAAAGTCTTAACCGTCGCGCTGTCATCAATCAACGCGACAACCTGTTCGCCGTTTTCCGCGGTATCCGTTTCCAGCACGAAGACCTTGTCCCCGTCCTTGATCCCGGCGTTGATCATGGAATCTCCCTTGACGTTCAGAATGAAGGACTGTCCCTTCGGGCACATGGAGGCCGGAAGCGGGAAATAACTGTCGATATTCTGTTCCGCGAGGATGGGCGTCCCGGCGGCCACCTGTCCGAGGACGGGAATGCTCAGCATCTCCTTGCGGATCAGCTGGAAGCTGTCGTCACAGATTTCAATGGCGCGGGGCTTTGTGGGATCCCTGCGGATATAGCCGTTCTTTTCGAGCGTCTCTAAATGAGAATGTACGGAAGAAGTGGACTTCAGGTGCACGGCCGCACAGATCTCACGGACGGCGGGCGGAAAGCCGCGCTCTAAAATCTGCGCCTTCAGATATTCTAAAATCTCTTTCTGCTTATTGGAAATCTTGCCGTAGGCCATGTTTTCAGCTCCTTTCCACGGCGGAAACGCCGCAACAAAAACGCCTGTTCATAGAGCAGTATAACACAGGCGAAAAGAAAAAGCAAACATATATTCCAAAAACTTGTTCACGTATCGGGTTTTTCCCGGAGACGGACCATACGGGCGGCGCGGCGTCGGTTTAAGTCATCCTGGGCCGCGTAGTGCTTGCGAGTGGTGTTGACGTCCTTATGGCCGAGCACGTCCGCGACGAGGTAAATATCGCCGGATTCCCTGTAAAGCTCCGTGCCGTAGGTACTGCGCAGCTTATGCGGTGTGATTTTTTTGAGTGTTGTCACGGTGGAGGCGTATTTTTTGACCAGGTTTTCCACGGCACGCACGGAGATGCGCTTATTCTGTAAGGACAAAAAGACCGCGTTTTCGCTGCCGTCCGCGGCGACGACCTCACGGCGCTGCGCAATATAGTCCAGCAGAGCCGCCTCGACCTCATCCCCGAAATAGACGACGGCGTCATAGCCGCCCTTGCGATGGACGCGTATGCCGTTGCTGTTGAAGTCAATGTCATTGAAATCCAGACCCACGCACTCCGAAACGCGGATGCCGGTGCCAAGCAACAGCGTAATGAGCGCGACATCGCGCGTTCTGGTCTTTTCGTGGAATTTCTTCTGGGATTTTGTCAGACCTTCCCCGGCTTCCACGCTGTCCAGCATCCTTGCGACCTCATCCGGCTCCAGGCGAATAATTTCATGCTCATGCAGCTTTGGCGTACGGATCAGCGCCGGCGGATTCGTCTCGATCAGCTCCGCCTTGAAGAAATAATTGTAGAGCGAGCGCAGCGCGGAAATCTTTCTGGCCTTGCCGAATTCATCGTTGCTGATTTCCTTGCCTTCTTTATCATACAGTGTGATATATTCCATGTATTCCTCAATATCCTCACGCATGATCCGGTCCAGCATGTCCAATTTGTAATCCGCGATATCCGTTTTGGCGAGAGCGCGGTTGTTCTCATGCAAAAACTCAAAAAATGTCCGGAGATCGTATGCGTAGGCCAGGCGCGTCCGCGTCGAGGTGTTTTCCTCAATTCCGCGGAAATACTGCCGGCAGAAGCGGGGCAGTGTGTCCAGCACCTCCCGCAGCTTCCGGATGTTGATTTTATCCTGTTCGTCGTAATATTTGTCCGAATTTCCCTGCATAGCACCTGCCCAAATCGAAACTGCCTGCCCGCACAAAATGACGCGTGTCATAATTGCGCCGGACCGTGTCAGTTTTTCTATCGCTTTATCAGAACTTTATAAAGTCGTGTCATGTTTTTGTTGGCCGTGTCGGTAACGCGAGGCGCCGTGTCATTTTTGCTTTCGCGGTGTCATAAACGGGGGCTGTGTTTTTCTTCAAGGAAGTTCTTTGCACTAAGCTCGAACAGCGCCTGCGGCTTGTTCTCACTAAGTTGCAAAGAACAACTTTCGCACTAAATTCGCGCTACGCAAGGCTTGCGCTCATTAAGTGCTCAATGTCCCACATGTTTAACGAAGCAGTTGGGCGCGCATTCTGCACGTCGACTTATTGAAATACCCACATGTTTAACGAATCAGTTGCCGCGAAGCGGCAACTATTCGTTAAACATGGCTTTTGCGAATAGTTAGATTTGTCCCTCACGCGCTCCCTGCCCCTCATAATCATCCACAAACTGCGTCACCAGCTTCGCCGTCCCCTCTACCCCGAGCACCGCGGAGTTCACGACAAGGTGATAACTGTCGGCATGGCCCCAGCGTTTTGTCGCGTAATAATTATGATATTGTTTGCGCTGTTTGTCTTTTTGCTTCATCAGCTCCAGCGCGGCCTCATCCGATTTCAGATCCGGGAAACGCTGCCGTAAGTTCTTTACCTTGAAATCATCGTCCGCCACCACGAAAATATTGAGCACCTTCGGGAAATCCGCCAGCGCGTACTCCGCGCAACGCCCGACGATCACGCAGGGACCCTCCTGCGCAATCCGCTTGATGGCGTCAAATTGTGCCAGAAACACCTTTTGCCCGACGGGCATATCGATCAGTCCGGAGGCATTATATCCGAAGGAAAAAGAATCCATGACCAGACTGTATAAAAAGGAACCGTGCGGCTTTTCCTCCTGGTGTTCAATCATTTCCTCACTCAGGCCGCTTTCCGAGGATGTCCTCGCGATCAGTTCCTTATCATAACACTTGATACCGTAATAATCCGCAATCCGGTTGCCGATTTCATGGCCGCCCGAGCCGAATTGTCTGCCGATGGTGATGATGGTATTCATGCGCGTGTCCCCCTTTACTTTATGGTACACCACGGATTGCTTCGCTGCTGCGCGGCTTGCGCAATCCTTCCTAATTATATCACAATATAGAGGGTATTTACATCAGATTTTCCAGAAGTTCCACAAAATATGGCGGTAAGGGGGCTTCCAGACGCAGCCGTTCCCCCGTCACCGGATGCGTGAATCCGAGGGTCCTCGCGTGCAGGCACTGTCCCTCCAGTCCCTTGAAGCGGCTTTTGCGTTTCGGCGCGTAGACAGTGTCGCCCAAAAGCGGATGCCCCAGGTGGGTCATGTGCACGCGAATCTGATGGGTACGCCCGGTCTCCAGACGGCAGGCAAGATAAGTAATATCATCCTTCGGAAAATACCGCAGTACGGTATAATGCGTCACGGCCTCTTTTCCGCGCAGGGCATCCACCGTCATCTTCTTCCTGTCGTTTTTGCTCCTTGCGATCGCGCCCCGCACGCTGCCTTCCGTTTCCCTGAAATGTCCGTGTACCAGCGCGACATATTCGCGTTCGATGCTGTGCGCCTTGAGCTGCGCGGCAAGGGAAGCATGTGCCCGGTCATTCTTGCAGACGACCAGCGCCCCCGTCGTGTCCTTGTCAATCCGGTGCACGATGCCGGGACGCAGCACGCCGCCGATGCCGGAGAGCGTCTCCCCGCAATGCGCGAGAACGGCGTTGACGAGCGTATCCTCCCGGTGTCCCGCCGCCGGATGCACCACCATGCCCTTCGGCTTATTGACGACGAGGACCTCTTCGTCCTCATACAGAATGTCCAGGGGGATTTCCACGGGCTTCGCTTCATAGGCAACGACTTCGGGAACCTCCGCGGTGATCACATCCCCCTCCGCCACCGTAAGGGAAGGCTTTGTCACCCGGCGCCCGTTGACCTCAACCCCGCCTTCTTTGATGACCCGGTTTGCGGCCGTTCTGGAAAGCGACGCATCCGCCTCCGACAGCAGCTGGTCCAAGCGCTTTCCGGCCAAGGCGGCATCCGCTTGAAGACTGATCCGGCGGTGCTTTCCCGTTTCCTGCCGCAGGGCAGTCTCCTGCTCAAACATCCCCGGAATCCTCCTCTTTCGCCCCGGCAGGGTTCCGGCTCAAAAAAGCCGTATCCTCCTCTTTGTAATAAAAGATCATCAGCAGCGCAAGGGCGAAGGCGGAGCAGGTGACATAGATATCCGCCACATTGAAGACCGGAAAATCAATCAGGGAAAAGTAAATGAAATCCACGACATAGGAATGCAACACGCGGTCAATCAGATTGCCGAGGGCACCCGCCGAAAGCACAAGCAGCGCGACAAACATGGGCAGATGCCGCTTCGTGCGCGGCATTTTCCAGAGCACGTAAAAAATCCCGCAAATCACAATCACGGGCAAAAGCACCAGCAGAAACTGCATATTCTTCATGGAACCGAAGGCCGCGCCGGCGTTCTGCACGTAAGAAAACTGAAGCACGCCCGGGATCAGGATGATGTCCTCCTGCCCCTTCAGATGCTTCACCGCAAGCATCTTGGTATTCTGGTCAAACAGGACGAGCGCCACAAACACAAGCACTGCCGTCAGCAGCAGTTTGCGGCTTATCGTTTTCTGCTCTCTTTCCGTTTGCACCGTACGCACCCCGCACACAAAACGGGCGGAGAAACACTCCGCCCGCCAAAGCTTCCAATGAAAATACGATCAGTTATCGGAGGAGGATGCGGCACCGAAGGTCGAGCCGCCGATCATCTCCTGCAGATCACCGGAAATCTCCACGCTCGCAGGCGTGATGATGAAGATATAGCGGGAAATCTTCTGGAGATTTCCCTTCATGGCATAGCAGGAACCGGAGACAAAGTCCACGATCCGCTGCGCCACGTCCACATCAATTCCTTCCAGATTCAGAATCACGGAGCGGTTCTTTAAGAGCGTATCCGTAACCTCTCTGGTGTCCTCCATCGATGTCGGTTTGATCGCGCAAATTTCCATACCCTGATGCATAGCCATTTTTCCCCCGCCTTTGTTTTGCCGGTTTGCAGGCGGAACAGGGCGAAGCTGCGGCTTCTGCCGCGGCTGCCGATCCTCCTGCTGTACCGGATTTTTGATTTCCCCTCTTGCGGACTCTCTCTGACGGACCGGTGCTACGGGTTCTTCTTCTTCCTCTTCCCCGTAATACCCGTCTTCGAAGTACTCATCATCTTCACCGTTGAGCTTCATCGCCGTCAGGAACTTATCCATTACACTCATGGCACTCCCCGTCCTCCGTCACAGATGACGGACGAAAACACAAACATATACCCTATTATTATGCGTGTTTTTGACTCTGATGTCAACAAGTTTTCTCATTCCTGACATTCGTGACGGAAACAGCAAGCACAACTGTCTTTTATTTGTAAATCAGCTCATCCTCCGCAACCGTCGAAGAATCCAGAACAATGCGGTCATACACGCTTAATCCGTACATCGTGTTGGATTCCACGATGGAGTATTCCTCATTCGCGTAAAGCACGTTGATCCTGCGGAAATCGGCGTAACCCTTATTGATATTGTAAACACCGGTCAGCGTCGCCTTCGCGGAAACGGTGCAGGTCTCCTGCGAATCCGGCTTGTACAACACATCGCCGGCCGTGAGATAGACGGGATCAATATAATAATACCCGTCCTCCTCCGCGTAAATTCCTGTCGTGACAAATTCCGCGCGCTCCGTTCCGTTTTCGTTATAGACGCGCTTCATCACGCCCTCCGTGCCCTCTTCCCCCATGGTGACGTAATCCGTTTCCACCAGGAAAAAGCTCTTGTCCACGACTGCCGTGTTCGGAATCTTCAGCCCCTTCTGCTCCTGCAACAGAAGCTCAATGCCAAGATAACGGTCCGTGCAGAAGGTGATCATGGAATTGCTGAACCAGAAGGAAACGAGCGTCTCTCCCTTTTCGTTCACACAGGTTTCCACGCGTCCCCAGGATTCGTCCTGGTT
>JAFZLB010000081.1 GCA_017551665.1 Lachnospiraceae bacterium | reverse complement strand
AGGAACAACAAGCTGGATACCCCGCTCGCGCCACTTGCGCGGATGCGCAAGCGCGAGGCAAGTGCGTGGAGCGTGGAGAACCTCGAAGAGGTTCGGAGCAGCGACACGTGCTTGAGGGCTTGCCCCGGGGTGGTTCATTTAAAAGACACATACGTCACACAGATTATTCCCTCTTCGGTCAGAAAGGAGTCGGAGAGATTTGACCAGCTCCCATATCCAGAATATATTTGGTTTCCGCGAGGCATCAGAATTGATTGTGACGGGTTAAACTACGAAAACGTACCGCAGTTGTTTTCGGAATATGAAGTAAAAACGATAGATGGAAATTCTCGGATTCGTACTGAAGACGGACTGTACTGGAATCCGGGAACTTTGTCGTACGGAGTTTATATGTCTGCGGAAGATGATCGCGGGATTAGCGTCTCAATGACTTTTTCTATTGACAGTGAAACGAAAGAAGTAAGTGGATTTAATTTTTCGACTTTCGGTTTGGGTGACGAAGGATTAACAATTACAAACGAAGTAAGAATCGAGTACGACATAAAGAACCACAGATCTGGTTGGGCAGAGTCTTACTGGTTCGATTGACACATACGTCGTGAATTCTGTGCTTGCAAAACAGTCACGCTAAGGGTATAATCGTATTTGTGCCTGCCAAAAGGCGGGACAGGCTGGAGTAGCTCAGTCGGTAGAGCAGCTGATTCGTAATCAGCAGGTCGTCGGTTCAAGTCCGATCTCCAGCTTGCGCGCACAGCATGAGCCGTGCACGAACAGATGAAAGAACTCCGCGAATGCTTGCATTCAGCGGAGATTTTTCATCTGTGAGTATAGGGCGAAGCCCGCGAACGAGGAATCGCGAAGCGATTTCGAGTATGCACGGCTCAAAAATGTGGCTCATAGGGCGAAGCCCGTGAACGAGGAAATGCGTAGCATTTCCGAGTGCCAGCGGCTCATTGACATTTTGCGCATACAATGATAGTATATCCTTAGTGATGCGGGCGATAGCCCCTTTAGTAAAAGATCATGTGAAAACAGCCGCCATGACTCTCACATCAGGGGCGGCTATTTTCTTTCCATACGGATTATCTGGACAACCAGACCTATCAGATCGACAAGAAACGTCACAAAAAGCAAGATCTCTGTCAAGCTCATAGGCAACACCCCCTTTCAAGGGGAACCGCCCGCAGAGCAAAGTATATCACGTCACCAAAGAGAAAAACAGTAGCAGAGATTCACAAGATTTCTCATAAGGTCATGTGCAAATTGCCTTTACCCCTTCAACCCCCCTCTGGCAACACCGTTGACGATGTAGCGCCTTGCGAAGAGGAACAGAATAATCATCGGCAGGATGGATACGGTGGATGCGGCAAGCTGTAGTTTTGTATCACTACCCGCCTCCGACATGAAAGTAAAGAGGCCAAGCTGCACCGTGCGATATTTGTTGGAGGTGATGACGAGCGTCGGCCACATGAAGGAGTTCCAGGAGGAAATCGCGTTCAGGAGCATGATCGTCACGAGGGAGGGTTTCGCGATCGGCACCATGACGCGCCAGAGGTATTTCCAGTTGGAGGCGCCGTCGATGCGCGCACTGTAATACAGGGAATCGGAAACCGTATCGAAGAAATTCTTCAAAATATACGTGTAGAAGATAGAGGAAATAAAGGGGATGATCAGCACCCGGAGGGAGTTGACCATCTGCATTCTTGTAACGGTCTGGTAGTTCGTGATGACCAGCATTTCAAAGGGCACCATCATAAAGGCCAAAAGCATCCCGAAAATGGCGCTTCTGCCGGGAAAGCGGAGCCTGGAAAACCCGAAGGCGCCGAGGATGGTCACGATCCCCGTCAGGCTGACGGAGAGGAAGGTGACGATCACGGAATTGATGAAATACACAAAGAAGTTGCGTTTCTCAAAGGCGCGGGTAAAGTTGTCCAGATTCAGCCAGTCGGAAGGAAACCAGGTCGGCGGAAAGGAATTATACTCCGCGGCCGTCTTAAAGGAACTCGAAATCATCCAGTAAAACGGGAAGAGCATGATGACCGCACCGAGAATCAGAAAAGCGTATATGAAGCATTTGCGTATTTTTTCCGCTTTCATGAAAGCCTCCTAATAACGGAACTTCCGCTGCACATAGCGCTGCAGCATCGTAAAGGTAAAGATGATGAGAAACAGTATGATCGCCGCCGCCGAAGCGAAGCCCAGCCGGTCCTTCGAATAAAACTGCTCCTTGATGAAGTAGACCATGGTATACAGGTTGTTGATCGCGCCGGGGCGTCCGCTCCAGAACGGAATGATCTCGTTGTATACCTTGAAGGCGGAGATCATGTTGATGATCATCGTCAGAAAGATCGTGGGCGCAAGCAGCGGCACCGTGATGCGGAAAAAGATTTTTCTGCTGCCGGCACCGTCCACCTTGGCCGCCGTATAGTACATGGGATCGATATTCTGCAGGCCGGAGAGCAGCAGAATGATCGTAAAGGGCAGCATGTTCCAGACACCGAAGATGATGACGGCGACAATGTTCCATGGCGCGACACCTCCCGACGCCCCCAGCCAGTCCACGGCCTCTATGCCGAAGAGTGACAGCAGCCAGTTCATGACGCCGATCTGGGAATTGAAGATATAGCGCCAGGAAAGACCTACCGCAATGGAGGAAGTCACCATCGGCAGGAAGTAAGCGGTCTGGAAAATTGCCATTCCGCGTATCTTCTGGTTGAGCAGATTGGCAATCAGAATCGCAAGGATGGTCGCGATCGGTACCACGGTAAACACATAGATAAAGGTGTTGGAGATCGCGTTTCGGAAATCGTCATTGCCCAACACATACTGGAAGTTATAGAGACCGAAGCCGTCGTAACGCCCGGAAAGACGGTACTTTTCCTGAAAGGCCATGATCACGACGCGCACGATGGGATAAATCGTAAAGACGAGCAGTCCGAGCGCGAAGGGAAGCATGTAGAGCACGGGCTCCCACTTCCGGTTAAAGATATAATTGCCCTGGGCCTCCGCCTTGCTGCGGGCTGGTTTTTCTTTTTTTGCCAAATCCGCCATCAGAGTCTCTCCCCCGTTTCTTTGTCAAAGAGGAAGACGCCCTTTCTGCGCAGGTGGAAATTCGCTGCCTGTCCGGGCTCGTCCTCGTATTCGTTGGAAAGATAGACACGGATTTCCTGCTCGCCCAGATTGAGCTGCGCGAGCTCTTCCTTGCCGATCGTGGAACGTGTTTTGATCACCGAGGTAAAATCATGCGTCTCGTCGCGGGAAATGATGGCGGCCTCCGCGCGGATGCCGAGGATGACCTCGCGCCCCTCCGGCAGCTCCTTCGGGAAGTTGCGGTAGCGGATTGTTACGGCCTCGTCCTTCGTCACAAAGGCGCCGTCCCGGATGAAGCCCTCCACATTGTTGATCGGCGGGTTGCCGAGGAAGTTCGCGACAAAAAGGTTTGCGGGATCGTCATAGAGCTCCTGCGGGCCGTCTTCCTGCTGTAAGACACCGTCCTTCATCAGCACGATCTTGTCACAGATGGACATGGCTTCTTCCTGATCGTGCGTGACGAAGATCGTGGTGACGCCGGTACGCAGCTGGATGCGGCGGATCTCTTCGCGCATTTCCAGACGCAGACGGGCGTCTAAGTTGGAGAGCGGCTCGTCCAGCAGCAGAAGACGCGGTTCCTTGATCAGCGCCCTGGCGATGGCCACGCGCTGCTGCTGGCCGCCGGAAAGAGCGCCGGGCTTACGGTCCAGCAGCTGATCCACATGCACGAGACGCGCCATTTCCTTTGCTTTTTCGATGCGCTCCGCCTTCGGCACCTTCTTGATCTCCAGCGGAAAAGCAATGTTTTCCAGCACTGTCATGTGCGGATAAAGGGCGTAATTTTGGAACACGAGACCGACGCCCCTGTCCTGCGGCGGCATGTTGGTCACATCGTCTTCGTCAAACCAGATGTGTCCCTCTGTGACCGGCAGGATTCCGGAAAGCATGTTGAGCATGGTGGATTTGCCGCAGCCGGACGGGCCGAGCAGCGCCGTCAGCTTGCCGTCGTCAAAGTCCATATTGAAATCCTTAACTGCAGTAAAATCTCCGAAGCGTTTTGTGAGATGATCAATTTTGACGTGCATAGTTCTCCCCATAAATGAAACTGTTTGATGTGCAGCGTTTTATTATACAACAAAAGCCCCCTGTTGAACAGAGGGCTTTTGAAAAGTGCGTATAATTGTGAGAAGGATGGTTTATTCCGCTTCCATCTCGTCCTCGACATACTGGATGGCATCTTCGAGAGAGGTGTTGATATCCTTTCCACCCGCGACGTCTTCCATCAGCATCTGCAGCGCGTTTCTTACATAGGCCTGTCTTGTTACGGCAGGGAAAGCACCGGCGTATTCGGGATGCAGATAGGAGAAGCTCTCGTTGTTCGCCACAAAGTCTTTGTAGGTCTGTGTTGCCATAGTGGCTTCAAAGGTGGCGGGATAGTTACAGGCCTCGCACCATCCAGCGTTCACTTCCGCGGAAGCGAAATAATCCGTGAAGGCTGCTGCGACCTTGGCTCTGTTCTCATCTTCATAGTCAAAGATGATGATGCCGCGGTTCCAGGCCGGTGTCCAGTTCACTGCGCCGCCCTGGGGCACCTTGCCCATGCCGAACTCGATCTCCAGATAGGGCGCACCCGCGGCGGAGCCAATGTAGGAAACGATGCGCTCGGAGTTGAAGTCCTCGGAGAAGTAGTTGCCGACCTTGGTGATCGTGAAGAGGTCGTTATTGATGTTGTCTTGGAAATACTGCAGGCGCTCCGCGACCTCGGGCGTGTTGAAATAGCAGCCCTCGTCGTCAAAGATGGTGATGCCGGTCTGCATGATCCAGGTCTGACAGACATCCGTCACGGAATCCATCGCGAAGCCGAACTTCTCGGGATAAGCTTCCTTGACCGCTTCGCAGTTTGCCTGTAAATCGTCCCATGTCTCCGGTGCGGAGAGGCCAAGCTCTTCGTAGATCGCTTTATTGTAGAAGAGGATCGGGCCGGAGGACACGATGGGAAGGATGTGCATTTTGCCGTCCGAGAAGGAAGTGGCCTCGGCCCTTGTGCCGTCCGCCATCAGCGCAACAGTTTCGGGTGCAAGATACTGCTCAAGATCGAGCACCTTGTCATCCGCGACATAACGGGCCGCCTCGGAAGCATAGTGGATGATGATGTCCGGGCCGTTGCCCGCCATGACCGCCTGATAGACCTTGTCCGTGAAGCCGTCATATTCCTGGGATTCTTCTACAACATTTGCACCCGGATGGGAAGCGTTGAACTCCTCAATGGACTTTTTCAGATACTCATGCTGGGCATCCGTGTAGGTGTGCCAAATCGTGACCGTCGCTTCCACGGTTTCTTCGGGCGCTTCCGTTTCGGTCGCTTCCGCAGCGGAGGTGTCCGCTTCCGTGGCTTCTTCCGCCGCCGTCGATGCTTCCGCGGCCGCCGTGGAGGCTTCGCCGCCGGAAGTGGTGGAGGCCGCGCCGCCGGAATTGCCGCCACAGGCGACGAGACCAAAGGTCATGGACGCAGCAAGCAGGTAAGCAAGTGCCTTTTTCATAATGATTCCCCTTTCATTTTTAAGTTGTTGTATCCATAGGCGCAAACTGTCCGCCTCCCGAAGGAAGCGGACAGTTTTATGCCCGTTCTACCTTGCCCGATTTGAGACAGCCGGTGCAGACATTCATGCGCTTTGCGCCGCCCGCCACCTTGACTGCCACGCGGTGTACGTTGGGATGCCAGATCCGGTTGGAACGTCTGTGTGAGTGAGAGACGTTGTTGCCGAAGTGGACACCCTTGCCGCAGATTTCACATTTCGCCATGGTGTTACCTCCTGTTACATTATCCGCTGTTATGCGGACATCATTTCTTTCGCTTGTCCGCAACGAATCATTCTATCACACCGCCCTCTCAAAAGCAAGGCAAAAATGAACGTTTGAAAAACGCGTGAAGTGAAAAAGTAAATTCCACTCTGAAGGGGGCGAAGTGGAAACAAGTCTTGCAGGCATTTCCACTTGGAAATTACTCTTACGCCCTATCGCCTTATTCTTCTTTTGTCTATT
>JAFZLB010000080.1 GCA_017551665.1 Lachnospiraceae bacterium | reverse complement strand
TTTCTTCCGGCACGCTTTAAGTCCATCGCCTTTGCGGTCCATGAGAAAAACTCCGCACGATAAACGTCATTCTCCTTCACTGCCGTTACCTCCCTGTCGATCTCCTGTAAAAAGGGATGCTCTGTTTTCTCACCGTTCATACTCCGCACAGCATCTATCCCGCCATCGCAATCTTGGAAATTGCGTCCTGAAGTACTTTGGAACAACTGATCCCATGCCGCTCCACATAGGTATTTTGCCACGCGGGAATCGTCAGTGTCTTTTTCACGGAATGACTGCCGTACTTCTCCGCATAGGCATCCATATCCAAAACGATTATGTTTACAAGCTGATTCTTTCTGACCTTTATCTTCTTTGGGTCGGATGACTGCGGTGCGGTTCTTCCTTCTTCCAGTTCAGAAAGAATCCATCCGCTCGCGGCATCCTGCGCCATATACATGGCTTCAGCAAGATCATCGCCCTCCGTAACACAACCTGGTAAATCCGGAAACGTCACTGTGTAACCGCCTTCTTCACAAAATTCAAATACTGCCGGATACAAGAGAATCATTTTTTTGTCTCCTTCACTCCTGCTGATTTGAGTATGGTGTGCGCCGTCTTCTTCTTCAAATCTCTGCCCGCGTGCTCTGGTACGGTGATTTTCCCCGGCTTCTCAGAATGTTCATAATGATGATGGGATCCTGTCCGGCTCACCTCATACCAACCGTCTTTTCTCAAAAGCCTGTCGATTTCTCTGAATGTCATGATCTGTACCTGTTATTATTGCACGTATTATACGTATTGTCAAATGATGTTTCATCAGTTTCCGATCGTTTGTGCCTATTGGGATGTTCCACAGCGAAATTGCCGCGACTGCAACAGGATTTCCGAAAATAAATAAACCGGATAGCCTATCTTAACAATTAGTTTATTATTTGTCAAGTATTTATTTATATTTAATTCCCGTTTTGCTTGTTGCTTTATTGTTATATGTGTGCTATAACATTTATAGAGCTTAGAACACGAAGACCCGCGGGACAGATCCCGTTCCGCAGGGCGAAAAAACAAAACAACGGAGGTGAATTGCCATGTTACTGCCTATGTTATGGAAAAGAGACAACCGGGAAGTGAGCAACTGCAGCTGCAACCAGAGTCCCTTTGCGGAAATCGACCGCTGGATGAATGACTTCTTCGGCGGCGGACTCTTCGACGGTGCGGAGAACAACAGCTTCTTCGGCGGGCTGAAGACGGACGTGATCGAAAAGGACGGTCATTATGAGCTGGAAGCGGATCTGCCGGGCTTTGACAAGGAGGAGATCCGTGTCGATGTCAAGGACGATGTGCTGACGGTATCCGCGGAGCACAGTGAAGACAAGGAAGAAAAGAAAGAGGGCAAATACCTGCGCCGCGAGCGCGGATTCCGCTCTTACCGGCGCAGCTTCCGCGTCGACGGTCTGAACCAAGAGGACATCAGGGCGCAGTACAAAAACGGTGTGCTGACGGTGACGCTGCCCAAGAAGGAAGTATTACCGGAAGCAAAGGACGACGTGAAGCGCATCACGGTAACAGACTAAGCCGATCACCGTATCGCTTTCATACAAAGACACCGGCGGGACGCAACAGCCCCGCCGGTGTTTTTTGCCTGTGTGATTTCAGCGCCGCGTTCCGGTGCCTCAGAGTACCGCCACCGCCTCGATTTCCACCAGCGCATCCTTGGGCAGGGCCGCCGCCTGGAAGGCCGCGCGCGCAGGGAAGGGTGCCTCAAAGAAGGAAGCGTAGACCTCGTTCATGGCGGCAAAATCCGCGATGTTCTTCAGGAGCACGGTCGTCTTCACGACGGCGGACATGTCCGCGCCGGCTTCCTTTAAGATACTCTGAATGTTCGTCAGGGACTGCTTTGTCTGCGACTGAATGTCCGCACCCGCAAATTCGCCGGTCGCGGGATCGATCGGCAGCTGGCCGGAAACGTAAATCGTATTCCCCGCCTGAATGGCCTGGGAATAAGGGCCGATGGCCGCGGGTGCGTGTTCGGTTGCGATTGCTTGTTTCGACATGGAAAACCCTCCTTTTGACTTTCGTATTGTATGTCCACCGGAACAAAGGCCGGTCTCAGTTCACGCGTTTCCAGGTCTGGTAGGTGTAAGCGGTATCAAAATAAGTCTGTTCGTCGGATTCCTCCGTCAGCTCCCAGGCGGGGTCCGCGTCCAGATTCGGGAAGTAGGCGTCCGCGTCATAGCCGCGCTCCAGCCTTGTCACATGACAGACATCACACTGCGGCAGCAAGAGCTCATAAATCTGTCCGCCGCCGATGCAGAACACATCCTCCGGCGCGACGTCCGCGATCAGCCGCGAAAGCTCCTCCGCGTCCCGCACCACGGCCGCGCCCTTCACCTGAAACGAGGGATTTCTGCTGAGGATGATGTTGTCCCGGTCCGGAAGCGGTTCTCCCTGCGGGAAGGTCTGAAGGGTCTTGCGCCCCAGCACAACCACCTTTCCCGTCGTCATCTGCCGGAAGCGTTTCATATCCGCGGGAATCCGCACGAGAAGCGTACCGTTCCGTCCGATCCCCCAATTTGCGTCCGCCGCCACAATCGCCTGCATATTGTCCTCCGTTTCGCAATCGGGATGTCCTTCAGCTGCTCTCCCGCCACGACATAGTGTTCCAGTGACACGTCATTCCTCGAAAACTGATAAAAATCCTTCACCTCCGGATTCAGACGAAAGACCGGTGCCGGCTGCGGTTCCCGCTGAATCAGCTCCTCAATCAGCGGCACATGCCGGTCATAAATATGCGCGTCCGCAATCATGTGAATGAACTCGCCGACCTGCATATCGCTGACCTGCGCGATCATGTGAACCAAAACCGCGTACTGCGCCACATTCCAGGCATTCGCCGCCAGCACGTCCTGGGAGCGCTGGTGCAAAATCGCGTTCAGCACAAGGCGGTCATCCCCCTCCTTGCCGGCCTGCCCGCCCTTTTGCGTTCCGCGCATTTTCTTCGGGTCCGTCACGTTGAAGGTCACGGAATACGCGCAGGGATACAGATGCATTTCGGAAAGATCCTGATGCACGTAGATGTTGGTCATAATGCGGCGGGAAAAGGGATTGTGCTTCAGGTCATACAGCACACGGTCCACCTGATCAAACATGCCCTCTTTGTATTGATGCTTCACCTGCATCTGGTAGCCGTAGGCCTTGCCGATGCTGCCCGTTTCGTCCGCCCACTCGTCCCAGACATGTGTGCTCATGTCATGGATGTTGTTGGACTTTTTCTGCCAGATCCAGAGCATTTCCTCCGTCGCGTTCTTGATCGGCGTTTTCCGCAGGGTCACAACGGGAAACTCCGCCGTTAAGTCATAACGGTTGCAGACGCCGAAGCGCTTGATCGTGTAAGCACTCGTCCCGTCCGGCCACTTCGGCCTGACCTTCTCGCCCTCGGTGGACGTGCCGTTCTCCAGAATATCGCGGCACAGCTTAATGAAGACGGTATCGGCGTAACTCATTCTTCGATCTCCCACTTGTCCGCCATGGCTTCGAGCTCCTCCGTAAACTTCTTCATATCCTTGTTGGCCAGGCCCGTCGAGCGAGAAATGATGCTCATCAGGCGATCGCCCGCCGCACGCAGCGCGCCGAAGATCGTGGACACCTGCACCGGCTTCTTCACCACAGGGACGGCCACGGCTTCATGCGTGATCTGCATCGTTTTCAAATCAAACTCCGTGCCGCTGTACGGCGCGTAGGTATCAAAGCCGTATTCGTCATGCAGGGTCTGCGCGAAGGCGTCCGCCGTCTCCGCTTCGCCGTGCACGACAAAGACCTTCTGCGGCTTTTTCGTAAAGCCCTGCATCCAGTCAATGAGGCCGTTCTTGTCCGCGTGACCGCTCATGCCTTTCAGCCAGGTGATCTCCGCGCGAATCTGCACGGGCTCGCCGAAGATGCGGATCTCGTCCGCGCCGTCCTTGATCGTGCGGCCCGGCGTGCCGACGGACTGATGTCCCACAAAGCAGACCGTGGATTCCGGCCGCCAGAGATTGTGCTTTAAGTGATGCTTGATGCGGCCCGCGTCGCACATACCGGAGGCCGACAAAATGACCTTCGGCGTCGGGTCGTCGTTGATGGAGCGGGATTCCTCCGGGGTGATCGTCAGCTCCAGCCCCTGGAAGGAAATCGGGTTGACGCCCTTCCGGACCAGCTCCAGCGCTTCTTCCGCAAAGCAGTCATAGACATGATCCTGGAATATTTCCGTGGCGGACACCGCCATCGGCGAGTCCACATAGACCGGGAAATCCGGATTCGATTTCACCAGCCCCTCCTGCTTGATGATGCGCAGGAAATACAGCATCTCCTGTGTGCGTCCCACCGCGAAGGCCGGGATGACGACATTGCCGCCGCGCGCGAGCGTGCGGTCCACGATCGCCGCCAGTTCCTTCACATAATCCGGCTTTTCCTCGGCATGAATGCGCGTGCCGTAGGTGGATTCGATGAGAACAATGTCCGCTTCCTCCGTCTTCTTCGCCTCGCGGATTAAGGGATGTCCCGACGCGCCGAGGTCACCGGAGAAGCAGATCTTCTTCTGGACGCCGTCCTCTTCGAGCCAGAGCTCAATGGACGCGGAGCCCAACAGATGTCCGACATCCGTGAAGCGGATGGTGATGCCGTCGCAGATTTTGATTTCTTTGTCATAGGGGCAGGGAATAAAGCTTCGGATGGCCGCTTCCGCGTCCTCCATTTTGTAGATCGGTTCGAACTGTTCGATGTTGCGGTTGCGCTTGCCCTTGCGCTTGCGCCATTCCGCTTCCTGCATCTGGATGTGCGCACAGTCGCGTAACATGATCTCGCAAAGATCGGCGGTCGCGTCCGTCGCGAAAATCTTTCCGGTGAAGCCGTTTTTGTACAGCAGCGGCAGCATGCCGGAGTGATCCACATGCGCGTGTGTCAGCAGTACAAAATCCAGCTGGGATTCCTTGACCGGCAGAGGAACATTCTCGAAAAAGTTCTTTCCCTGTTCCATGCCGTAGTCCACGATGAATTGTTTGCCGCAGGCCTCCACGTAATGACAGCTGCCCGTGACTTCGTGTGTCGCACCGATAAAGGTCAGTTTCATCTGTGTGCACCTCCAGTTTTTATTTTGCTACGGATTGCTCCGTGCTTCGCACTCTCGCGTATTGCATAAATATATTATAATATAAGACAATGCAAAATACATCCGATTCCTATAATTTTATTCCCGCGCGGTATCGCGTGATTTCCGGCTCCGTCCTGAAGACGGTTGCCGTCGTCACGATGCTCATTGACCACATCGGCGCGGGGCTCCTGCTGCCGCTGTATCTGCGCGGCGTTTATCCCTTCGGCTTCACGCAGTACGAGGCCTATGTGTTTTACCGCGTCTTCCGCAGCATCGGCCGCGTCGCCTTCCCAATTTACTGCTTTTTACTGGTGGAAGCGCTCTTCTACACCACGAACCGCCTGCGCTATTTCCTGGTCATGCTGCTGTTTGCGCTTTTGTCCGAGCTGCCCTTTGACCTCGCGCTGAGCAGTCCCTACGCTGCCGGCGAAGGCTTTTCCCCTCTGGAGACGCTCCGGATCAACGAAAGCCATGTACTCACCTCGCAGAATGTCTTCCTTACGCTGGCCCTGGGCTTTCTTTGCATCTGGGGGATACACGCAGTCACGGACCGGCTGCAGCGCATTCTCACCACGCAGGAAGTGCGCCGCGGCAATGAGCGGGATTCCGCCTTCTCCCTGCCCTTTTATCTGCTGATGGCGCTTGCCTCGTTTTTGCTGATCTATGCCGCCTGCGTGCTGGCCAATGTGTTTTATGTGGATTATAAGCACCGGGGGATTCTGCTGATCGTGATCTTTTACCTGCTGCGGCGTTTCCGGCCCCTTGCCCTGGCCGCAGGCTTCTTTTACATCGGCAATCTCGCCTATATGCCGGAGACCGGCTTTGACATTTCCGCCTGGAGCAGCGAATTCTGGAGCTTCCCTGCCTTTCTGCTCCTGCTCTTATACAACGAAAAACGGGGTTTTATCCGGGGAAAGATGAAATACGCCTTCTATGCCTTTTATCCCGTGCATCTTTTGGTGATCTATGGGGTGAGGATAATGTTATAGCACGCCCACGGATTGCTTCGTGCTGCGCACTCCCGCAATCCTGCCCGCCATTCGGAAATCGCCCCGCTCATATCGCGAGGCTGTTTTCCTCATGTCGGGGGCGGGTCTCAAATCAGCATCCCCTCGCATGCAAGCATGCAGTGTATGCTGACTTGATCCCCTGGCGTGCTTCAGTCCCCTCGCCAGGACTTCGGCCTGAAAAGAATCATCAGCGGGATCAGCTCCAGACGCCCCGCCAGCATATCCAGCGAAAGAATGATCTTCGAAAACACGCTGTACGCGCCGTAATTCCCCGTCGCGCCGACCATCCCGAGACCGGGACCGACGTTATTCAACGTGGCCGCCACCGCCGTGCAGTTCGTCTCGAAATCAAAACCGTCCACGGAAATCAGCACAAAGGACAGCACATAGATAAAGGCGTAGATCGAAACGTAGGTCATGACGGACTTGACGGTCGTGGATTCCACGCGGTGCCCGTCCATATACACCTGTCGCACGCTTTTGCGATGCGTCGAAAAGATCAGCTCGTTCTTGATGCGCCGGACACAGATAATGAGACGCGAGACCTTGAAGCCGCCGCCGGTGGAACCCGCACAGGCCCCGAGCAGCGTCAGCATAAAGAGCAGCGTCCTCGACAGCTGCGGCCAGAGATTGAAATCCAGCGTGGCAAAGCCCGTCGTCGTCATAATACTCGAAGACGCAAAGAGCGCGTGATGGAAGGACTCTCCCGGTGTCGCGGTGATGTTCGCGCGGTACAGCATGATCGCGATCATCGTGGCCACGCCGAACAGGATGACGAGATACCAGCGCATTTCCTCACTCTTTAAGGCTTCCTTCGGCTTCTTCGTGACAAAGAAATAATACACGCTGAAGTTAATACCGCAGATGATCATAAAGACGATGATGACAATCTGCGAGGCCAGAGGATAAGGGTTGATGCCGTCGTTCGTGATGGAAAAGCCGCCGGTGCCCACCGTGGAAAAGGTCAGCGTCGAGGCCTCATAGAGATTTAAGCCCGTGATGAGCAACAGCACAATCTCCGTCACGGTGAAGGATATGTAAATCAGATAGAGCACCCTTGCGGTTCCGCGCACGCGGGGCAGGAACTTGCCGACGGAAGGTCCCGGGGACTCCGCCCGCATCAGGTGCATGGTGCTACCGCCCGCGAGCGGTAAGATCGCCAGCATGAAGACCAGCACGCCCATGCCCCCGATCCAGTGCGTAAAGCAGCGCCAGAACATCGTGCTCTTCGAGAGCACCTCCACATCCGAGAGGATGCTGGCCCCCGTCGTCGTAAAGCCGGAGACCGTCTCAAACACCGCGTCGACGTAATGGGGAATCTCCCCGGAAATCCGGAAGGGCAAAGCGCCCAGAAGAGAGATCGTAATCCAGATCAGCGCCGTCATCAGAAAGCCTTCTCTTGCGAAGAACAGGCGGTTCTCCGGTTTCTTAAAGGCCCCGAGATAACCGACGACAAAAAAGAAGGCGGAAAGCCCCGCAAAGATCAGCATGCGGTTATACTCCGCATAGACCAGCGCGACCAGAAGCGGCAAAAGCAGCAAAACCGCCATCAGTTGGAAGGTTCGTGCCAGGACGAACCGGATCATTGCGTAATTCATCTCTTGTTCAGGATATCCCTGATATCTCCCATTCCGCTTATCGTTGTAACCACAATCACGCGGTCACCGACGTGAATCGTCGTGTCGCCCCTGGGGTGCACGACCTCGTTCCCGCGCAACACCACGGCGATCAGAACGCCCTTCTTCAAATCCATTTCCGCCAGCGGAATATCCAGCACCGGCGCACCTTCCCGGATCAGGAACTCCAACACCTCGGCCTTGCCCTCGTTGATGGCGTACAGCGCCTCGATATTGGAATCCAGGGAATTGGAAACGCCGCGGACAAACTGCACGATCTTCTCCGCCGTGATCTCTCTTGTATCAATGATGCTGCCCACGTCCAGCGTGTCCACGAGATCTCCGTAGCGCGCGTGATGCAGCATGATGATGCGTTTCGCCTTGGACATGCTCTTCGCAAAAAGCGAGAGCATGATGTTCTCTTCGTCAATATTTGTCAGGGCCACAAAGCTCTCCGCGTCCGCCAGGCCCTCTTCCATCAGCATATCCCGGTCCGTTCCCGAGGCATTGATAAAGAGCGCTTCCGGCAGGATGTTGGACAGCTCCTTGCAGCGCTCCTTGTTTTTCTCAAAGACGCGCACGTCAACACCCAGCGCGATCAGCTGCTCAATGAGATAAAAGCTGACGCTTCCGCCGCCGATGATGATGGTGGAATGCACGCGGGAGGTCGGCAGCTTCATCTTGCGGAACAGACTGATCATATGCTTCGATCTGCCGATCAGCGTGATCTCGTCATGCACCTGCGGCACAAAGCTGCCGTCCGGGATGATGACTTCGCTGCCGCGGGACACGACACAGAACAGCACCTGGCTCTTCAGCTCCTTCTGCAGCTGCTGCAGGGTCTTCCCGGTCAGAATGCTCCCTTCCTCGATCTGGATCGTCACCATCTCCACCCGGCTGCGGGCAAAGGTCTCCACCTTGCGGGCGCTCGGGAATTTCAGCAGCCGCACGGCTTCCTGCGCCGCCGCTTCCTCCGGGTTGATGACCATGGAGAGACCAAGCTCTTCTTTGATGTAACCCACTTCCTGCTTGTACACCGGATTGCGGACACGGGCGATGGTGTTGCAGTTACCGGCTTTTTTCGCGATGAGACAGCTGAGCAGATTCAGCTCGTCGTCCTGGGTGACGGCGATCATTAAGTCCGCTTCCTCGATGCCGGCCTCTTTCATCGTCGTGTAGGAGGCGCCGTTGCCGACGATGCCCATGACATCATAGCTGTCCACGACGTCCTTCAAGCTTTCCGCGTCGAGATCAATCACGGTGATGTTGTGATCCTCTTTGCTGAGCTGGTCAATGATGGTGGTGCCCACGGCACCGCAACCCACGATGATAATCTGCATAGTCGCTTCCTACCTTATCCCCAATCGTTTGAACATCTCGTCCACAAACAGATGCGCCTTCAGCAGATCCTGCTTGTCCGGATGGGAAAGCGCTTCGTTATACGTCTGCAGCATCCGGTTCAGCACATCGTCCTCATACGTGCCGCGGGCTTCCTCGTAACGCTCGCGGATCTCCGGCGGCATCTTCCCCCGGCAATAAAAGGCCCCGAGGTAATTGTTGTCCTCAGGGAGAAAGGCGCTGACATTGCGCTCCAGGCGCTGATAATAATCCTCCGAATCATCGATGCCGCAGGTGCCGAACAACGCCACATGCTTGCCGTGCAGGGAGGAGAGCAAATCCATGATCTCCAGACAGCAGGTGGAGTGGTTCACCCAGTAGCCGATGAAATACACATCCGCGTCCAGGCGTCCGTCAAAGTTGCGGACATCCAGAAGTTCCTTGGCGTCCGAGCGGATGGCCTCATAGATTTCCTTCGCGACCCGTTCCGTATTGCCGGTTTCGCTGGCATAAATCACCGCGAATTTACCCATTGTGTCTCCTTTTCACTGCTGTTGATCTACGGATTGCTGCGTTGCTTCGCAACTCCCGCAATCCTGCGTCCATTCGGAAATCGCAACACTCGCTTCGCATCGTGCTGCTTTTTTCCTCATGTACGCATCGGGGCATAAAGTCATGTGCCATCCCGTGCAAGCACGGATGTCACATAACTTTCGCCCCTGATCAACAGCAAAGAATGTAAGGCATCATGTATCTTCCCGTTCCGCCGCAGCAAAGCTGGCTGATACAAAGAAGCGTACAAAGGCGCGACATGTTGCAGCCCCGCATGTTGTAGGGCGTGCCGTAATAGGTCTGCCGCTCGTTGTACCAGGCGCCGCCGGACTGCAGTCTCGTCAGAAACTGCCGGTAAGTCGGGTTGTCCGGCTCCAGCCGCACCGCTTCTTCCGCGCTTTCGATCGCCGTGGCGTTGTTGCCCAGGCCCGAATTGGCGATCGCATGAAAATAATACCACTGGGCACCGTGGATTTCCACCGCGTTCAGCGCGTTCAGTGCCTCACGGTATCTGCCGTTCTGGATGTAATTATAGGCCGCGCGGAGACGGATGGTTTCCTGATCCTCTCCCGTCGTGCCCTGTGTCCTGCCGCCTGCCCCCTGTGCACGCCAGAACCACTCAAAGGGCGTGCCCCGGAAGGGATTGTCCTGCGCGTTGCCGTAGCCGTAGCCGGACTGCGAGGACTGTCCGTAATCCGAGCGCGCGTAGGGGTGTTCCCTCTCGTACATGATCTGGTCATAAGCCTGCTGCACCAGCTTGAACATCTCCTCCGCCTTGTCCTTGTTCGGATTGTTGACGTTGGCGTCCGGATGATACTTGCGGGACAGGTTGCGGTATGCTTTTTTAATTTCCTCGTCCGTCGCGTTTCTCGTCAGACCGAGGACTTTGTACGGGTCACTCACCGCTCTATTATACCACTTTCTTTGCCTTTTGTGCGAACCTTACCCACACCCCGGAATAGAGGATGTTCCGCAATAACTCCGCGTCCCGCAGCAGCGGCAGTGCCTCAAAGGCACGGGCCGCCTGCTCCATCATCAGCGTCAGCAGGTTGCGGCAGCGTTCCTCAAAACGCTCTTTATCGGTATTCCAAATATTTTTTAACGGATTATAGTTTCCTTTTTCAAGGTCTTTTTCGATGTCGTCAAAGGCGTCCATGAGATAGACGAACTTGCCGAGATAAAAGCCCAGGCGGTGCAGATAGGGCTGCCATTGGTCTTTGCGCATCGTCAGCACCTCGGCCATGATCTCTCCGAAGGCACCGGCCGCGGCGTCCACGTCCGCGCAGTCCTCCTTCTCCAGGGCATGAATGGCGTCCAGCTGCTCCCGGATATGTTCACACTTTTCAGGATATTCTTTAACGATTTTTCGATAATGTCTGCGCAGCAGCGTTTCCGCCGCCTTCCCCTTGGCAGAGCCCTCGTCCAGCGCGTCGTCCTCCGCCTTGTGATAGGCCATCAGCAGATTCATCTTCGCCGCGTAGGCCGTGTATTCGTTGCGCAGCATCGGGTGCCCGGCGGCCGGATGCAGGATGCAGCGCGTGATCTTCGCCTTCTGCTTCGGCTCATAGAGCGAGGTCAGAAGCACCGCCACAAAGGTCAGGTCATAGCTTAAGGTCGCCTGCCCCGCGGGGCCGTAGAGCGCGCGCAAATCCCTGCACAGCCCGCAGTAATACGCGTGGTAGCGCTCAAACTCCTTTACCTTCACTTCCGGCTTGTTGATGGTGATATAACCGAACAAGGTTTTAAGACACCTTCAGAAATTCGTTGGAACAGCGCGGGCAGTGCACCATGATGCGCCCCTTGCCGCTGGGAATGCGGATTTTCTGCGCGCAGTTCGGGCAGTCGTAAATGTGAAAGGCGTTCTGCCCCGAAAGCTTTCCGCGGCGCATCCCGTTCAGACGCGTCCGCAAGCCCGCCGTCAGGCGTAAATACGTCTCATTTTCCTTATAACGCGCGGGGATGTTGCGGGACATCAGACGGTAATACATATAGACGAGGATGAGCACCGGCAACAGCCTCACGGCCACAATCCGGATAAAGGACAGCAGAACAAAGAGCACCAGCCACGCGATCAACAGAAAGCGTGTCAGACGGTCCGCACCGTAAGCCCCATACCTGCCCTGCATAAATCTGACCCATTTTTCCCTCATAACATCACATTCTACGCAGATGACAGGGGAAATACAATGCAGTCCGTTGGAAGTTTTTATTAAATTATCATAATCAGAGGGCGGCCCTTCCGGACCGCCCCATAATGAATGCTTATGGCGTTTTTTCTTATCTGTACAAATCCAGCAGATCGTCATCGGGCAGCCAGTCCGCGTGCAGAAGGAAGACCTTTTCCTGAAAGCCCTCGTTCACGCTCTCCTCAATGACCGCCAGGACCTCCTGCATACTGAGCCCCTGTAACTGCTGCGTCATATAGTTGTAGCTCTCCAGATCCCCGTCTTCCATGCTGCCGGCCGGCAAAAGATCCACGTCTTCCTGGGTAAACTCATCGCCGAGGCGTTTGAACACGGCCCGGAAGGCCTCCCGTTCCTCGTCAAAGCTGGCCCACACCTCGAAATACTCGTCGTTCGGGTCCGGCGCCAGAAGGAGATCCCACCAGCCCGCTTTGCCGAAATCGCCGGCGATGATCATGGAACCGTCCTCTTTGAAATTCGCCACCGTGTTGGAGATATTGAACTCCTCCGGTAAGACCGCGCGCATATACAGCTCCGGCGTGCCGTCTTCGCCGATCACGATTCTGGCGTAGGCAAAGGTGCTGACTCCCGCGAAATCCTCGCCCGCATACTCGTAATCCCCGTTTTCGTCCACCACGAGGATCCCCTGCCAGTCACCGACGAATTTCAGGGCTTCCTCCATGTCATAGCCGAATTCGCCCTTCCTTGCCTTGCCGTCGGCCTTCTGGTTGCTTGTACTGTCCGTGTCGTCCGCGGACGCGCTGTCCGTGCTGTCTCCGCCCGCGGAAGCACTGCCGCTGACGGAAAAGGGATCTCCGCCGGCCTGAATATGCGAGACCACATTGGCCGGCACCGTGTCATCCGTGAAAACATAAGTGGTGTTGGACTCCCAGGGATTGTCAATCACCACGATGCCGTCCTTCATGACCGCTTTCACATCGCCGCCAAAATCCGTAAGCGTCAGATCGGTACCGTTCAGCGTGTAGGTCATATCATGCTCACCGCCGCCGTTGTTGAACTTGGCTTTGCCGCTGCTTGCGCTCTCCGGCGTCATCTTCAGCCAGACGCCCAGCGGAAACATGACTTCCATGGAATCCTCTGCTACCGGTGCGCCCCACATCGTCATATAGGCCAGGTTGTATTCAATTTCCTTGCCGACGGCCACGTCTGTGCCCTGTGTCGTTGTGTCGCCGCCCTGCGCGCCGCCGCCGAGCATCTGCCCTAAACTGCCGCCGCCCGCAGTCGTGCTGACCCCGCTCGACGTCCCGCCGACCCTCGGTGCAGGCTCCTTCTCGCCGCCGCCGCAGCCGACGAGCGAAACACTCATCACCGTCGCCAGCAAAACAGGCATCAGCCTTCCGCCTCTCAGAAACATTGTCTTCCCCTTCATGTTGGTTACCTCCCGTATGCTTTGTTTCCCCCGCGCGGGGAGAAATGGATCTTCGGTCTGCAAACAGCATACCATGATTTGCTCCGTCTGCCATCCTACAAATGGGGGGTTTTTGGTTTTTGCCGGGAAAAGAAAAAGCTTAGCGCTTCCGCGGAAAGACGAGCAGCGCAAAGAGCGCGGTTTCGCCAAGAAGCACGGCGAGGGCGGGAACGGAACCCCGCTCCGCAAAGAGGGCCGCACCGGCGGGCGAGGCCGTCATAAAGGCGGTCAAGGAAGACGCGATGCCCGAAAGATCCAGAAAACAGCCGCCGGCAAGGCAGATCAGAAGCGTCGCCAGCGGGGCCAGGGCGTCCACGCGCCCCGTGCGCACGGTGATGTTCGTCAGAAGCAGCGAAAGCATCGTCACGTTCAGAATGAGCAAGAGCACGACGGGCACGCGCCACAGGGGCGGTGCGCCGAAGGGCGCGAAAAAGGCGAGGGCACAGAGCAGCCCCGCCAGGAACACGGCCAGCACGTCCGCCCCGAAGGACAAGTGTCTTCCGTATGAAACGGCGGACAGGCGCTGCGACGCCTTCCGCGCGTCCGTCCTGCCGGTATAGGCGGCAAAGGTCATCAGCATCAGAATGAGCAGCAGGGCGAAAAAGCTGATCGTCTCCGGCGTGAAGGGTTCCTTCTGCGGCTGTCCGGAGCGCGTGTCCAGATGATAAACCGCGGGCAGCGTTTCCTTCGCCCGCTCCACCGCTTCCTTCAAAGACGCTTCCACGGCGGTATCCGCTGCCGTTCCCCTCATGTCCTCATAGCGCGCAAGCGCCCGGTACCAGGCTCTTTGTGTGGCCACCTGCCCCGCGATGATTTCCCTGACACCCTGCGCGGTGAAGGCCGACTGCGTGGCCTTGTAGGTCAGCGGCAGCAACGCCTCCGTCTGCACGGCCACCGCGTAGCCTTCGCCGATGGTGAAGAGCCCCTCCACCGTTCCGTCCATCATCAGCTTGGCACCGCCGGCTTCGTCCGTCTCATAGAGTAACAGGCTCTCCGAGGTTTTTTCCTTCAGCAGCTTTGTCAGCTCCGCCGCGTCCGCGCTCCCGTCCAGATCCACGAGCGCGATGCTGACTTTTTCCCCGCCGCTGCCCGCGTCCCGGACGGCAAGCCCCGCCGCAAAGGACAGGAGAATTACCGCAAGAAATGCAATGAATCCGCCCGTATAGAGCCGCCACTTCATGCCGCCGATCCACACAAAGGGCAGCAGACGGCGTCTTTGCTTTCCCGGCATCTGTGCTCTTCCGCCGCCCGCCTTCCCCGCGGCATGGCCGCCGCGGGAGGACGCGCCCTTCCGCAGGGTCATGGCAAGGGGCGTCAAAAGCAGCGCCGCCAGCACACAGCCTGCGGTCAGCATGGCCAGGGGCAGCATGCGTTGCAGCACATCCGCCGCCGGGTATTTGTCATACAGCGCGTTTAACACGGGAAAAACATGGTGCGGAATCGCCGCCTGTTGCAGGGGTTCCAGGACCTTCGGCAGCGTCCCCGCCGGCAAAAGCACATCCCCGAAGAACAGGGACAAAAGCAGATACACATTGCACCAGCGTCCGGCGGCGGAATCATCCCCCGTCAGCGCCGTCAGCAGCGCGATCACCGCAAAGGACGCCGCAAAGACCAACAGCGCCAGAAGCACAAAGAGCCCCGCACGCCCCGTATCCGCCAGCACATACAGCGGCACAAACACCGCGGCCGTAAAGGCCGCCGCGATCAGAAACTTGGAAAGCAAAAAGGACAGCAGCGATCTGCCGAGGGAACGAAAGCGCAACAGCGCCCCCATCCGCTGTTCCTGCCGTACGGTCCGAAGCGCCGCCAGGCAAAAGAGCAGGGACAGCATGGGCATCAGCACCGCCGCCAGCTTCCTCCGCATTCTGGCCGCCGCGTCCGAGGGGATGATCTCCTCCCGGAACACGCGTTGCCTGGAAAGCGCGTCGGAAAAGATTTCGGCGGAAGCGCCCTCGTAGAGCTCTTCCATGTGGGCTTCGGCCTCCGCGCCGTAGACGACCTCATACAGCCCGCGCCAGGCGCACTGGTCCGCGATCACGATGTCCATGACGGAGGTGATGACGGTTTTTACGAGCGCCGCCTGCAGGGGCTGCGCGTCATTGAGCGTCACGACCGCCGGGCAGTCGCTCCCCGTGTACATTTCGTAGAAGAAATCCTTCGGGATGGTCAGCACGGCCGCGGCACCGGCGGACAGCGCCCCTTCCTCCGTCGTGTATTCGTCCAGCCGCCGGATCTCGGAAAAGAGCTCCAGCTCCCCGATCTGCGCGATCAAAGAACGGCTCATCACCGTCTCGTCCAGATCCCGCACGGCCAGCGGAAAGGGCTGCACAAAGCGCTCCGTGTCCAGATCCCGCATGCCCCAAAGAAACAGCGGAATCATCAGCGCGGAAAGCACAAGCGTCAACAACCCCGTCCGGTTGCACATGAGCCGGAGGTCCTTATAGAAGGCCGCGAAAAAGCCCTTCATACGATTTTCCCGTCCTGTAAGGTGATGATGCGGTCGCTGACGTTTGCAAGCTCCGTGTCGGAATGCGTCACCAGCACAATCCCGCAGTGCAGGGTTTTCAGATGGGTCAGAAGCCTGAGGATGGTCTCCACGGACTGCGTATCCGCGCCCACCGTGGGTTCGTCGAGCAAAAGCAAGGAAGGTGTCACCATGAGCGCGCTCGCTAAGTGCAGGCGTCGCTTCATGCCGCCGGAATACGCGCTCACCTTCACCCTTGCCTTGTCGGAAAGACCCAGTTCCTTTAACAGCCATTTGCGGCGCACCCGGACCGCCCGGAAGGGCAGCCCCGCCGCGAGACCGTAGAATTTCAGATTGGCGTTGCCGGAGAGCGCTTCATACAAAGACAGCTCCTGCGGCACATAGGCAACCGCCCCCTTCTCTTCGGAAGCGTATTGAATGCTGCCGCCGTCCGGCTTCGCGATGCCCGCAAGGAGCGAGAGCAGCGTGGATTTCCCCGCACCGTTTTCGCCGCGCAGTCCCACGATTTCTCCGGCATGCACCGTCAGCGACACCGGGCCCAGCGTATAGCCCTTCCTGCCGCCAAAATGCTTTGTCAGATCCCGGGCGATGCAGACCGCCGCCCCCCGTTCTTCCGCGGACATCACAGACTCCCGTCCGTCAGAAGTACAGGGAACCGAGAAGCTCCATCAGCTCCGGCGAGGTCAGAAGCGTATAGATCAGCTGGTTCGACATTTTCTGTATCAGATCCTGCATCTGCTGTTGCGAATAATTCGTGATATCCGTCCGCGCACCCTCCGGTTCCTTTGCCGTGGAGCCTTCCTTGACCCTCAGGAACAGCTTTACCTTCTCCACCATGCCGCTTGTGACCGTGTCGAGGCCTTCCATGGAAAGTGTCATCACGGCGTCGTATGTGCTGTCCTCCGCGATCTCAAAACGCATCTTATATCCCGGTACGATACTCCCCAGATCAATGTCATACCAGCCGTAATGGGCACCGAAGACGCTGCGCTTCGTCAGTCCTCTTTCATAACGCATGTCGACGCCACCGAAGTCCGTGGAAAACTCCAGGCTGCCGCTGCGCAGATCATTCGCGTCCTGAAAGCTGTGCATCACCGCAATCGCCCGTGCGCCTCGCTCCGTCACCAGATAGGCTTCCTTCCGGCCGTTCCCCTCTTCCACCGTTTCGAAAATCAAAGCGACTTCCCCGGTCTCAATGCGGATGCGGGCCAGCGCTCCGCTCTCCTCCGTCAGCACGGACCAGGCAAATCCGCTCTCCGCCATCTGTTTCGCGCTTTCCTTCGCGTCCTTGCGGAGATCGCCCGCGGCTTCCTTCAGCAGATTCGCGGCACCGCTTCCGGTCGACATGGACAGGAAGGGCGTTGCGTCCATCGCCTTATGCAGCGTTTCCTCCTTCTCCAGGAAATCCGCAATGTCCAGCAGCAGCGCCTCCAGCTCATCCGCCGTCGGCTTCCATGTCATCATCTTCCCGCTGACGGACTGCTGCAGTCCCTCCAGACGGACGTCCTTTACTTCCTCGATCAGCAGGGCCTCCGCTGAAATATGCGAAGCGAGCAGATCCCGGAACTTACGCCCGAGCGCCGTCATCTCCTCCACGGAAACGGATTCGCCCACGGCAAGAGCCCCGCCGCTGAAGACTTCCTCATACCCGTCGCCGAAATTCGCCAGAACAAAGTCCAGATCCATGGTGAAATAGCGATCATCCAGGGCCGGCACGGAAAAACCGAGCTCATTTTCCGTCAGCGTCACAATCCCCTCCAGGACATTGCTGCCCTTCAGGTTCAGTATGAGATTGCAGAGAATGCGTCCCGGCGTCGTGTCGATCTTGAAGATAATCGCACTGCCGTCCAGGAGCTTTTGAATCTTCTGTATCTGTTCGTCCTGCCCCGCGATTTCCGCGGACAGGCTGACGTCCATGGAGATGCCGTCCCTGCCGGCAAAGCGCTCGCTCGTCTCCTCCGCCTCAAAGCGCTCCGCAATGAAGCTGCGCTGGATTTCGATAAAGTCCTCCCCGTCGGGGTTTGCCTTCGCCATAATGCCGCGAATCAGGAAAAAGGCGCCGATTGCCAGCGCGATCACGGCAAGGCTGACGACGGCGATCAGCACCGTCTTCTTTTTCTTCTTCGGCGCTTCCGCCGGCGTATACAGCTCCTGCACCGGCGTCCCCAGGGGCATTTCCGGCTGCGCTGTCTCCGGTACGGGCGTCCCGTAGGCCATGGCGGGCGTTTCCGTCGCGGTGGCTCCTGCCTCCGTGGCGGCTGTTGCCTCTTCTGTGGTCTGGGCAGCCGCTGCCTCTATGCTCTGCGCCGCTGTCGTTTCTGCCTGCGCCGCCGCTGCCTCTGTGCTCTGCGCCACTGCCGCTTCTGCCTGCGCCGCCGCTGCCTCTGCCACAGCCGGCGTCGGCTCCGTCTTCATTTCCATAATGGGTGTGTGTTTCGGAAACGCGTAGCCGCAGTTCCCGCAGAACGCGGCCTGCACAGGACATTCGTTACCGCAATTCGGACATTTCTTATTCATCGTATTCCCCTCCCCGGCGCATCCGCTGCGCCAAACAACCCGTTTATTGTATCACACTTTCCCCCTGTTCCGCCATCCGCATTTTGTTCCGTTTTCCCAAATACGGTGGTCGGACGAACAAATCTGTGATAAGATAGATACCGTTTGGAGGAAACGTCATGTCCGATACCGAAAACAAAACCCTGATTTCACTCCCGATCGCCCCTTTGCGGCTCATCGTCATGGAGAGTGCCGCGGGTCTCGGCGCAAAGATCAACGAGCAGCTTTCCCGCTACCGCCGGACGGAGCATCCCATGGAGAGCGCTGATCCCACCTTTCACGATTACCTGCGCGAGGACTACCGCCTGGGCTTCCGGGTGGACCGCTCCCCTGCCGGTGAAGTACATGCGGAGCTGTTGGAAAGTGCCCGCGGGCGGGATGTCTATATTCTGACGGACGTGATGAACCACAGCATCACCTACCCCTTCCGCGGCGGCGAAAACTATATGTCGCCGGACGATCATTACAGCGACGTGAAACGCATGATCGGTGCGATCGGCGGCAAGGCCAGACGCGTCACCGTCATCATGCCCTTTTTGTACGAGGGCCGGCAGCACAAGCGTGCCTACCGCGAATCCCTGGACTGCGCCGTCATGATCCGCGAGCTCACGGAAATGGGCGTGGTAAACTTCATCACCTTTGACGCCCATGACCCGCGCGTCTTAAACGCTTCCCCGCTCCGCGGCTTTGATTCCTTCAACGCCTCGTATCAGTTCTTAAAGGCCCTGCTCTACAACATCGATGACCTCATCGTGGACAAGGAACACCTCACCGTCATCAGCCCGGACGAAGGGGCGCTCGACCGCACCGTATATTTCGCGGACGTCCTCGGGGCCGATACCGGCATGTTCTATAAGCGCAGGGATTATTCGCGCATCGAGAACGGGAAAAACCCGATTGTCGCGCATGAATACCTCGGCGAAACCGTCGAGGGCAAGGATGTCATCGTAATTGATGACATGATCTCCTCCGGTGCCAGCATGATCGACACCGCGGAGCAGATCAAGGGCATGGGTGCAAAGCGCGTCTTTCTCTGCGCGACCTTCGGTCTCTTCACGGACGGCTTTGGGATCTTCGACGAAGCCTTCGCCAAAGGCAAGTTCGACCGCGTCATCACGACGAACCTCACCTGGCAGGACCCGTCCATCCAGGAACGCGAATGGTTCATCGAGGCGGACATGTCCCGCTTCATCGCGATGGTCATCGACTTCCTCAACCACAACGATTCCATCACCGGCGTCCTGACCCCGACGGACAAGATTCACGAGTTTGTGAAAAAGTACAACGCCGGCGCCGACGCCAAAGACGTCATCCCGGATCGTTGACGCGGCGTTGCCGCCCGCGAAACAGGCTTTACATCAGCTGCTGCGGCGGCTTTTTCGCCATAATTTTGTCCATAGCGTCTACAAAGACTAAGATTTCCGCGACGACTTCATAGAGTTCCGGCGGAATCGCCTCGCCGATGTCTAACTTCGAGAGCGTATTCGCCAGCTTGTCATCCTCATGGACGGGGATGTCGGATTCCTTTGCTTTTTCAATAATGCGCTCGGCCAGAGCGCCCTTGCCGGAGGCAATGACGGTCGGGGCGTTGTCCTTATTCGGGTCGTATCCGAGCGCGACCGCGGTTTTCGGTTTGTACTGCTCTGCCATACGCTACGCCCTCGCGTCGAAACTCAATTCGGAAACAACTCCCACGGACGCCGGATTCGTGCGCAGCATTTCGTCCACGGCGGCATCCTCGCCGCTCATCTCCGACTGCAGCATCATCCTGGCCTCCATCGTGTAACCGCGCCGCGCCAGCTTTTCGTTCAGTTCATCGATATGCTCCGCGATGAGATCAATCGCCTCGTCGCTCGCAAGGTAAAAGTTGGTACTCACCTTCTGCTCGCGCATCTTGACGTAAACATCGAGCGGGCCCAGGCTCTCCATGTCCAGATGCAGGATCGCGGAGACAGAGCCGTCCTCCCGCGCAAGGGACTTTTTGTTCGTGTAAACGTAAAGATCACCGTGCGCGTTCTGGTTTTGCAGCTGCAGCGGGAGCTGCACATACTGGAACATCTGGTTCAGCTGGTTCATAAAGTCCAGGTTGCCGTTTAAGTTGTTGATCTGCTGCGTCACCGGCGCGTTCGGCCCGAGCGTGTTGTTCAAAACGCTCGACAGCTGCTGCGTGTGACTCTTCAGCCGGGTGTAAAGCTCATCGATATTGCTCTTGTCGCGCACATCCTCCGGGCGCAGAAGCCACTGCTCGTTCATGGCGTTCTTCAGCAGGCCGTCAAATTCCTCCCGCGCGAAGAGCCTGCCCCAGGACGCGTCCAATTCCGGCGACTGGTGCGCCGTCAGTTGATACTGATCCGACAAGGCCTTGAAGAGCGCTTCCTGCGGCAGCTGCACAGCCTCGTCCGGCAGCCCCACGGCCTTCATCAGATCGGCAAAGCTCTCCGTCTGCACCTGCTGTGCCTCAATGCGCGAGCCGTCCGCGGCAAAGGTGAAGGGAGCCTCCAGCGCCTGCGCGTTTTCGTTGGCAATCCGCACCCCGGCTTCATTGGCGCTGCCGCCGAACAGATCCAGATCCGCCAACCCCTCTTCCATGGCCGCGCGTCCTGCTGCCATAAACTCCTCGTCCAAAAGCGTCGCCTCGCCCTCGGGCGAACCGGGCAGCCCTTCCCGCATGTCGCTCTGCACTGCGGCGGAAGCGTCCGCCGCCGTCGCGTTCAGATAAGGCAGCTCCGTGATCGGTTCCTCCGGCGTCGTGAACAGACGCATCAAAGCGCCGTACAGATCCAGCGCCTGCATCGCGTTGCCGGTCTGCGCCACGTTCTGGAAGGCCGCCGGCAGCCCGTTCATAATGTCGTTTAAGGCCGTCGCGATCTGGTGCTCATAGTTCATATAGTTGTTCATCTGCGTGATGTTGTTTTCCGTCACCGGCATGTCCATCGCACGCAGCTGCATCAGCGTATTCATTTCCGCGTTCGGGAAGTCGTTGATTGCCCTTGCCATGGTCTGCAGGGATTCCCGGTCCACCGGCAGCCCCTCGCTCATCATGTCGCGCACCATCTGCAACGAGTTCCGGTCCGTGTTCATCCCGGCCTCCAGCAGCGCGCGCATGGCACTGGAATCCAGCGCCGTATTCTGATACAGGGGATTGAGATTGATCTGTCCGTCCGCGGTCGTGCGCACCTGGAAGGTGACAAGCGAGCCCTCCGAAATGGCCATGCCGCTGTCCAGACGCGCGGAAAACAGCCCGTCGCCGCCGAGATCGATCATCGCGGTGCGCGCGCCGTTTGCCGCCGTTTCCACGGTGACAACCCGTCCCTCCAGGGTCTGCCCGCTCTGCAGACGGGCCAGCGTCTCCTGCCCGCGCTGCTCCGCCGTAGTGACGGGGGTCGTGCCCTGGGAACCGGGTACGGGGGTAATCGGTGTATTCAGTTGGATGTTTCCGATGTCCGCCATAATCAGAGTAAGCTTTTGATAAAGGTCTTCCGGTGGATGGGCAAAGGGCCCAGCCGTTTCAAGGCCGCGATATGCTCCGCCGCGCCGTATCCCTTGTTGGACGCGAAGCCGTAGCCGGGATACACCCTGTCATAATCCTCCATCAGACGGTCCCGCTCCACCTTGGCCACAATGGAGGCCGCGGCAATGGACGCGCTCTTCGCGTCGCCCTTCACAATGGAAATCTGCCGGTACTGCGAAAGCTGCGGTACCCGCACCGCGTCAATCAGGAGCGCTCCCGGCGCCTGCCCGAGGTAATTGCAAAGCGTCTGCACCGCCTGCGTCATGGCCTCGTACGTCGCCTGAAGGATGTTGATCTCGTCAATCCGCGCGGGCGAAACAAAGGCGGTGGCGTAGGCAAGCGCCTCCTTTGTGATTACGTCATATAACTCTTCTCTCTTTTTTTCGGTCAGTTTCTTGGAATCGTTTAGATATAAAAGCTCTTTTTCCGGCGGCAATACCACTGCTCCCGCACAGACGGGACCGGCCAGAGGCCCCCTGCCGACCTCGTCGATGCCGCATAGAAGGCCGAGGGATGCGTATTCCCGCTCGTAGGCGTACATCCCGTGCGTCCGCTCAGTTTCTTTTTTTTCCGCGGCGATGTCCTTTTCGATTTTTTTGAGCAGCGACTGCACGCCCGTGCGCTTATCCTCCCGGTAGCGCGTAAGAAAGGCCTCACGCCCCTTAAGCGGCGTGCGAAGATATTCCTCCCTGATTTCAGACAGTGATGCCACCCTGCGTTGCCCCGCAGCTACTGATGCTTGATAAAGCCGAAATTGGAGAAGGGAAAGATGCGGATCCAGGCCCTTCCGATGAGTTCGTCCCGGTGGATGTTGCCGACCTCCTCCCGGCGGCTGTCCAGGGAATTGTTGCGGTTATCGCCGATCACAAAGTATTCGTCCTCCCCGAGCAGCACGGGCTCCGCGGCCCGCCCCGGGTCTTTGATGACCTCCAGGCCGTAATGCTCTTCCAGCTCCTCCCCGTCAATCCAGATTCTGCCGTCCTCCGTGATCTGCACGGTCTCGCCGGGCAGGCCGATCACGCGCTTGATAAAGAAGGTCTCCTCGGACTGCGTAAACGGAAACACAACGATGTCAAAGCGCTGCGGGTCTTTGAAGCGGTAGCTGATTTTGTCCACCAGAAGGGAATCCCCGTCCTCCAGCATGGGCAGCATGGAGTTGCCGGAGACATCCGTCCGCTGCATGACGAAACGGATGAAGAGAATCGTCACCGTAAACAGCACCAGCAGATAAAGGATGGTATGCAGAATCTCCTTAAACTGCCGCTTTACGGGCACATGTTCCTTTTCTTTTTTCTGTTCCTGTTCAGGCTCTCTCGATTGTGAATCTTCCAATTCTGCCTCCCCTGAAATCCGTCAGCAGCATCACTGCGGCTTTCTCATAATCCGGTAACGCGCCGCGCCGGATACAGCCTCTTTTCGCGGCGATGGCGGACAGGACGCCGACAGCGAATAAATCCGTCTGTTCCGCTTCCATCCGTTCCTCAGCTTCCTCTTTTGTGAATCCGTAAAAGGAAGACAGCGCGCCCGGATACAGTTCCTCCAGTACCTCAACGGCCCTCAGCGCCAACGTCTCCATGTCCAGGTTGACATCGTTCATGGAGCCGATGAGTGCCAGATGCTCTCCCGTCGTTTTATCTTCAAATTTCGGCCACAGCACCCCCGGCGTATCCAGGAGTTTCACACCGTCCGAAAGCGAAATCCACTGCTTTCCGCGGGTGACACCGGGCCGGTTTTCGGTCTTCGTGACGGCACTCCCCGCAAGGCGGTTGATGAGCGTGGATTTGCCCGCGTTGGGCACACCGCAGACCATGGCCTTAATCTGTGCATTCATTCCCTTCGCCCGGTCCCGCTCCGCCTTTTCCTTCGTCAGGCGCTTCATCGCCTCGCGGATCTTTTTTTCCGCGCCGGGCGCGGCGGCATTGCAAACGACGGTCTCCAGCCCCTGTTCCCGGAAATGCTGTTCCCAGCGGCGGTTCTGGGCCTCATCCGCAAGATCCGCCTTGTTCAGCACCAGCAGGCGTTTTTTTCCCTCGCTTAAGGAATCGATGTCAGGATTCCGCGAAGAAAGCGGGATCCTGGCGTCCGCCAGTTCGATGACCAGATCCGCCGGCGCGATCTGCTCGCGCATCATGCGGATGGCCTTTGTCATGTGTCCGGGATACCACTGATAGTCCATTGACTTCTCCTTTCGTCCCGGACATCATGTTTTCGTTTAATCCACGCGCCAGACCCGGCCCAGCACCTGTTCCCTGCGCACCAGACCGATATTGGCGCTGCGGGAATCCTCTGAATTGTTGCGATTGTCCCCGAGGACAAAGTATTCGCCGCTTCCCAGAGTGATCTCCTGTGCGGCAATTCCCGCGTCCCGCATCCGGTCAAACACCTTGTCATCCTGCGCTTCGCCGTTCACATACAGAACACCGTCCGTGATCAGCACCGTATCGCCGCCGACGGCCACCACGCGCTTGACGTATGTCCTTGTCCGTCCGGCACCGCCGTAGAAGACGATGACGTCATCCCTTTCGGGCTGTGACATCTGGTAAACCAGGCGGTTCACAAAGACCCTCTGACCGCTTACAATCGCGGGTTCCATGGAGTCCCCGGACATCTCCACCGTCTTGAAAAAGGCCATCGCCACCGTCACGGCAGCCAGTACCGCCGCCACCGTCAGAAGAATCCATGTGGCAATTTCCTTTATCAGCTGCGGCGTAAGCTTCCGTTCCGCCTGAAAGGACGCGCTTCTGCGTCTGCGTCGCCTGCGAGATGTCATAACGGTTCCATTATATCACAAATTAAGAGCGGCTGCCGTCGGGCAGCCGCCTGTGCATTCTTTTTTATCTGACCATTTCCTTGACCTTGGCCTTTTTGCCGGTCAGCCCCTTCAGGTAATTGAGGCGCGCACGGCGCACCTTGCCGCGGCGGGTCACCTCGACCTTTTCCACAAGAGGGCTGTGCAGCGGCCATGTCTTCTCGACGCCGATGCCGCTCGAGAGCTTGCGCACCGTAAATGTCTTACGGTTGCCGCCGCCCTGGATCTTCTTGACTGTGCCTTCAAAGACCTGTACGCGCTCGCGGTTGCCTTCCTTGATCTTGCCGTATACCTTGACCGTATCGCCGACGTTAAACTGCGGCGGTGTCTCCTTTAACTGTGCCTTCTCCAGTTCTTCAATGATCGTCATCTTTCCGTACCTCGTTCCCGAATCTTCTTATTACGTATGCTTCCGCCGCTTTTTCGCAGCACACAATATGCTACCACAAGGCGCAGCGCACGTCAAGTAAAAATACTTCTTCCTTCCTTATCTCCCCTCCTGTTTATGTGCAGTTTATATTATTGATTTATTTATAAATGAACCACCCCGGGGCAAGCCCTCAAGCACGTGTCGCTGCTCCGAACCTCTTCGAGGTTCTCCACGCTCCACGCACTTGCCTCGCGCTTGCGCATCCGCGCAAGTGGCGCGAGCGGGGTATCCAGCTTGTTGTTCCT
>JAFZLB010000079.1 GCA_017551665.1 Lachnospiraceae bacterium | reverse complement strand
GGCCTGCGCCGGTGTTGCGGCAACGTACGGGACAGGATGCCGCGCAGCAAACGGATACGGCACGCAGTGCCAGCGCCACGCGCACGGAGAATGCCACAAGAAGCGCCTCACAGCAGCAGACGCGGCAGACGCAGACACAAAGCACCAGGCAGCAGCAGCGCCAGTCGGAAGAGGCAAAACTGGAGGACTGGAAAAGGGAAGCCCAGGAGCTCCGGTCAAGGAAAAAGGGGGTCAAAAAGAAGAGCCGGAAGAAAAAGGAGAAAGAAGCCCATGCGGACGTGCTGGAGGAAAGCAAGGGAAAATTTTTAAGCCTGTCCGACGTTATGGATTCGAAGGAGAGCAAATACGATGCGGCCAAGCAGAAGCTGTTTGAAAAAATAGATGTCCGTGATGAGAATAATGAGCTGGTCTGTCTCAGCCAGAAGCAGATTCTGGATGAGGTCCGCATCGGCAATTACCGTCATTTTGAAAAAATGGACCGGGTCTTCCAGAACGTTGCTTCGAAAGAGTACATGGAGGAGCTACGGATTGATGGCGTCACGGAGGCATCCACGCCGGAGCAGGTGGTGGAGGCGCTTTGCAAAAAGAAGGCGGACGGAACAACAGATGTTTCCGGCCTGATCAATCCGCTCTTCCGCACCGGCCTGTCCGTCTGCAGGCATTATGCGGGATCGGATCATGCGCTGAAAACAGGCGTCCTCGCGAATAAGAACAAGGATTATTATGATCAGCTGGAATCGCTTTGCAACAAGCGCATGATGCGCGAGACCATCAAGGCAATCCCTGCGGCGGGTACCCTGGATGACGTCAGGCGGCAGAAGGTCATCAACTCCGCGAAGCTTCTTGCAAGGACCATGGCACTCTGTCACCTCGGCAACGGCGTACAGATGACGGAGACAAAGGCAGACGACTCGCAGGAGACGAAGACATGGGAGACGGATGTCGCGTCTTTGTTTGCGCACTGCTCCCGTGTCGCCGTGGTGCTTCCGGGCGCAAGGCAGACCTATCAGAGCTATGCCGGAAATATCGGCGGCAAGCAGGACGCGCTGGGAACCCGCATGATGTCCACCCACTGGGTGGAACAAAAGACCAAGGGTGACGACAGCGGCGCATCGGTTGAGCGTAAAGGGGCGTCGATCCGCAAACAGTACGGCGGCGCACTTTCCATCGGCGGCTACGGAAATACCGGGCTCAACGGCTCCGTGATCAGCAACGACGGCACCAACGGTGCCATCATGCTGACCGCGAAGGTGGCGGAAACGGAAGCGTCGCCGGTTTACACATCGTTTTTGTTCGGAATAGAGTCCGACGGTGTTTATAAGACAAACCATCTGGGACACACGCATGACATTTTTGCGACACCCGAGGCGATCTCCTCCTTCGGGGGACTGCGCGTGGACGAGGTCGGCGATAAATACGGCGGCAGAAATATCGATCTTTCCAAAATGGATCCCGCTGTGTTTGAGGAGGTCATGCGTCTGGTGGATCAGAAGATGGATGAACTGATACAGCAAAACGATGAGGCAGCGTGGAACGGATTTCTGGATCAGCTTTGCGGTCATGTCATGAAACAGCAGGATCTGTTCAACCTGATCGGATATGATCCGCTTGCCAAGACAATGGATCAGGAGAGGGAAAATCTGAGGAAACACAAAGACGGACAAGGTGACAGGCTGCCGGGGGTGTACACGCCGGAATTCGATGAGGTTTACAATAAAGTGATGAGCTGTTCGATGGAAGAACTGAGAGACCCCGAGCTTCAGGAAAAGGCTGTGGAGCAATATAATCTGGCGATGCAGAGGCGTCTGTCGGAGGGATCCTCCGTGAACACAACCCGTGAGGCCATGCGTGCAAGCACACGGGATACCGTTATGATGAATGTGATCGCAAGATCTGCCATTCCGAATCAGGTTCTGCAGAATCTGGCGAATGCGGTGATCAGAGGAGATAAGAATGAGCAGCTTCGCATCATCCGGGACGAGATGCAAAACGGCAGGGTGGGAGAATTGTATCGAAAAACGTTGCCTTCCTTTGCGGGAACCGCAGCGGAGAGTCCGGAGGCTGCTTCCGAGGTTATGATGGAGAATGCCACGCTGTTCGGATTCGGGATGCTGATTACGCCGTTTCTGTATCAATACGCAGATGAACAGAACATGGATATTGCGCAGAAAGCGAGGTTTATCTCGACAAAGTCAAGTGAGACCGCAAGGTATGTGACAGACAGTGACCGAAGCATCAGAACGCCCTTTGTGGAATCGATGGTTCCGCAGCTGCGGCAGCAGTGAGACGAGGGAATGCGGATGTTTCGGGGGAACGGGACAGGTGACGCAGTCAAAGGAGCGGACATATGAAGCAGGATCCGGATGCGCCCGGAGGGCGTAAGGAAAAACGATCGAAGCAAAGAAAAATAATGCGCCGGATGGCGGCGGCGTTTCTTGTCGCGCTTGCGGTTCTGTGTGTCGCCTTCAGTGTAAGAGTTCCGGTGTTTGCGTCGGGTTCCACACCGCCTCCGCCGCCGCCCCCGGATCCTTCCGTGTCCGGTGCGCCGGCCATTTCCGGAACGCCGCAGTTTGGCTATACGGTGGAGGCGGATCTGTCCGGCATCACTTACGCGGATCCGGAAAAGCCCTTCAAAAAAGACAAGACGTACAAGGACGATGTCGTGGAGCACCGCTGGCTTTTGGACGGCAGGGAAATCGGGACGGAGGACAGTTATAAGATTCAAAAGACCGACGTGGGGAAAACGCTGCGGCTGGAACTCATCTACAAGGGGAACCGGCCGGACACGTCCAAACTGAAGACCTATGTGGAGGTGACCATCGGCAAAACGGTGCTGCCGGCACCGGCGGATTTTGAGATCGAATACAAGCCGAAGGCGGATGATGAGGGAAATATCACTTATGATCTGATGATTCCGGGCGCGAAAGGCTGTGAATACAGTTTTGACGGCTACAACTGGTCGGAGGATGTGCGCGGCTTAAAGGGTGTCGCGCCGGGCACGAACATCACCGCGTACCGGCGCTTTATGGCAACGGAGTTTTCCGAAGCCAGCGAAGCGGCCGTGGCGCATCTGAGTCTGCCCGTCATTCCGGCGGAAACGGAGTTCCTGGAGATGCCTGGCGCGGGCGATGCGGCGTATCAGAAAGCCGTCCGGGACGCGCTGACCGCGGAGCAGAAGGCGAAGGCGAATGAGGAGTCCGGCCGGAATGATCCCGCACAGGCGAATGACATTTACAGCAAGCGTGCCGCGGGTGACGCGGAAGCCGGCGGTGCGCAGGCGTATTACGAGAGTTCCAAAGAGGATGGCACTGCGGCAGGCGGATCGACCGGCACAGGCGGTGCCGGGGGCACAGGCGGTGC
>JAFZLB010000010.1 GCA_017551665.1 Lachnospiraceae bacterium | reverse complement strand
TTTCCGCAAGAGCCTTCAGCTCTTCCCAGGTTTCGGCTCGAAACACCCTCGCCCAGTAATCCAGTCTGTGTTTCTTATCCTCATCCGTTGCAAGACGGATCCGATTCAATGATAACACATTCATCCCAAAGATTGAAGTATAGACCATCCCGGTTTTTACATTTATCATCAGATACTTCGCGTAAAACTCCGGATGCTCCGGAAAAAGATCATGGTCCAGGATGCCGATGTGTGTGGTCGGCTTTAGACGTTCATATCCTTTCTCCTCGCCCTTGATATTGTCATAGGCGCGGCACAGATAAAGCAATGACCGTTTGATCCAGTCCGGGTCGCGTATCACCTGAAGCTCGATGTTGAGGATTTCCGCATTGTTCATCTCCACCAGCGTATCAACGATGATCTCTTTTTCCAGATACTCGTCATAATTGATCGGATTCAGAAGCTTCACACTTCGCACATCCTTCTCCCGCAGTCCCTTCAGGGTACACACCAGCCCCTTCAAAGCCGTTTCGGAGCGTGCCATCACCATGTGAAACATCATGTCGTTTTTGAGCGTAACTTCAATACTGCCGCTCGCGCTTGCAAGCTGCCTCGATAACTTGATTTGGTTTTCCATTCTGTTTGTAATACCTCCCCAACAAAAACATCCGACAGTTCCATCCCGGGAATGCATGCGCAGACGAAGTCCGTGCGTGTCCGGCGAGCGCCGGTGAAAAGATCATATCCTATCGTTTATTGTTTGTCAAGTGTTTATTTATATTATTTTTATTTTAGGTGAATAAGCTCCGGCAAGCGGACAAGCAGACGGCTTGCTTGCACGCACGGATGCTTGGACATTTGCCGGGCAAACAGGTATGAGCAAGAAGCGCGACAGCGCGGATTGCGAATGCCTGCAGGATTGCGGGAGCGCGAAGCGCGGAGCAATCCGTGGCTTATTCACCGTGGCAGATCACAGCCCTCTATGTCGGGCTTTTTTCATTCCACGCAAATTTCGTTCCACTCGTTTAACAAAAAATTAGAACGGGTGATTGCCCTCTATGTCGGGCTTTTTTCATTCCACAACAGATTTTATCTGTGTTCTTTTCCATTGTGCTACAAATCTTGCTTGCTGTCAACGGGTTTTCCCGCAAAAAACTCTTTCGATGTCCGGGAAACCAGATGCTGTTTTTAATATGTCATCTGCCGCCGCAACCCGCTCATTATCAGGGCTGCAGGGGGTCGAACGACTTTTTCTTGCTTTTGTCCTGCGGGTACCTCTGACCAATCCGCCGCACTTGACGAAAGCGGGCACGCAGAGTAGAATGAAACAGGTTCCACGAAGGAACCGCAGCGGGCAGGAAGCGCGCGATCAGGAACGGCAAACAGCATTCCGAAAACAGTCAGAAGACGGTTCACCCGAAGTCAGAATACGCATGTCATGAAGGCATGCCGCCTCCGGCAGGAGACGGTATGTTTTTTTTGGAGGGAGAATCACATGAAAAAGAAACTGACATTATTGCTGGCAACCGCGCTTCTTGCGATGTCGCTTGCGGGCTGTGCTTCCACGGCAGGTGGTGGCGCGACAACGGCGACGGGAAGCGCATCCGCGGCGGACAGCGCGGCCACAGAAGAAGCGCAGGCAGAGGCCTCCGCGGAAGCGGCAGACACGGCGGATACCGCTGCTACCGCAGACCAAGCGGAAGCTACGGACACGCGCACGGTGACGGATGTCTGGAACCGTGAGGTGGAGATTCCCGCGCAGGTGGAATCCATTATCTGCCTGGGCTCCATGGGACCGCGCTTTGCTGCTTATCTGGATGTCGTGGACATGATGATCGCCGCGGAGGACAATGACATTGAGAAATCCAGCGTGCGCTATGATTACAGCCTGCCTTACCACGATGTGCTGAAGGAGCTGCCTTCGGCGGGGCCGGGCGGCGGCAGCGGCGAAAACAACGCTTACGCGGAGGAAATCATTTTGCTGCAGCCGGACGTCATCATCGCCGGCTTCAACGAGGACGCCTGCGAGGAACTGCAGCAGCAGACAGGCATTCCCGTCGTCAGCATCCGTTACCGCACGCAGGGCTTCATTGATGAAGGCTTCCATCGTTCCATGCGCGTTTTCGCGGAAACGGTGGGTGCGGAAGCACGCTGCGAGGAAGTGCTGGCCTTTGTCGACGCCTGCAAGGAAGATTTGCAGAACCGCACGAAGGACATTCCGGAGGAAGAAAAGCTGCGCGCCTATACGGGCGCCGTCACCTTCAACGGCAGACACGGCTTCGCCTTCACCTACGTCAACTTCCCGGCCTTCACGGCGGTCAACGCGCACAACGTCGCGGATGTTTTTTTGGAAGAACGCACCGGCGACGCGGCCGCGGCAGCCTCGGCGGAAGGTAAGGCTTACATCGGTAACGACGGCTTTGAGGTGGATATGGAACAGATCATCGAATGGGATCCGGACATCATCTTTCTCGATCCCGGCAACATGGATCTCGTGAACGACGAATACGCGCAGAACCCCGCCTACTTTGATTCGCTGCGCGCGGTGCAGGAAGGCGCGGTCTACACAATGCCTTCCACCAACGCGGCAGGGCCGAACGTCACCTATCTGCTGATCAACGCATACTTTGCCGGGAAGACGCTGTACCCGGATGCCTTCGCGGATGTGGCGCTTCCGGAGAAGGCCGCGGAGATCATGCGGCAGATGGTCGGCAAGGACTTCTTCGCGGAAATGGAAGAAGGCGGTCTTTACTACGGCACCATCACGATCGGAGAATAATTGGGAAACAGGAACAGCACCGCGGATCTCGCGGATTACCGGAATTATACGGGCAGAAAGAGCGCGGCACTGCTGCTGATGGCGGTGCTGACGCTCTTTCTTGCGTTGCTGTCCATGAAGGCGGGCTCCGCCGGGCTCTCCGTCGGGGAAATCTTTGAAGCACTCGCGGGCAGGGGCAGCACACAGGCCGTGACGATCATCCGCAACATCCGCCTGCCGCGTCTTGCGGCGGCTGTGGTTGTCGGCTGTGCGCTTTCCGCCAGCGGCTGCGTCATGCAGAATGTGATGCGGAATCCCTTAGCCTCCGCCTCGACGCTGGGCGTGTCGCAGGGTGCGTCCTTCGGCGCGGCACTTTCCATCATTTATTTCGGCGCGGGAACGCAGATCAACACGGGCAGCGGCAACGCGTCCTCGCTCACGATCACGCATCCTCTGATGGTGACGGTCTTCGCCTTTCTCGGCGGCATGGCGACCACCGCCCTCATTCTTTTTCTGTCCTCCCTGCGCGGCATGACACATTCCGTCATGGTGCTGGCGGGCGTGGCGATCAGCGCCATGTTTACGGGCGCGACGACGCTGGTGCAATACTTCGCGGATGACGTGATGGTGGCGACGGTTGTGCACTGGACCTTTGGCAATCTGGGCCGCGCGGGCTGGGGCGAGATCGGACTGATTTCGCTTGCTGTACTGTGCGCCTTTCTCTTTTTTGTTTTCTTTCGCTGGGATTACAACGCGATCGAGGCGGGCGCGCATACGGCGAAGAGCCTGGGCGTACGCGTGGAACTGCTCGTTCCGGTCAGCATGGTCTTTTGTGCGCTGATCGCTTCCGTCTCCGTCGCTTTTGTCGGCTGCATCAACTTCATCGGCCTGATCGCCTCGCATATCATGCGCCGTTTTGTTGGCAACGATATGCGTTTTCTTCTGCCGGGCTCCATGCTCTGCGGCGCGTCTTTGCTGATCGCCTCGGACATCGCCTGCCGCACGCTCGCGTCGCCGGCGGTGCTGCCGATCGGTGCGCTGACTTCGTTTCTGGGTGCGCCCCTCTTTCTGTTTCTGATTATCCGCAGGGGGAGCGTCCGATGATTGAAATCAGGAAGTTGTCATTTTCATACGGGAAACAACAGGTGCTTCGCGACATTGATCTTCGGGCGGAGGCCGGCGAATGCGTGGCCGTACTCGGTAACAACGGCGCGGGAAAGAGCACGCTCATCACCTGCATCAACCGCATCCGCGAGCCGGAAGCGGGCGGCGTGTTCATCGACGGCGTGAATGTGCGGGAGATGCCCCGCAGGGAACTGGCAAAGCAGATTGGCTATGTGGCGCAGAAAAACGAGATGACGCATGCGGCGGTGATCGACTGTGTGCTGCTCGGACGAAGACCGTACATCCGCATGTCGATGGGCGAAGAGGATGTGGCGCTGTGCATGGAGGTGATGCGGCGTGTGGGCATTGATCATCTGCGTCTGCGCTATCTGGATGAGCTTTCCGGCGGCGAATTACAGAAGGTGATGCTGGCGCGTGCGCTGGTACAGCAGCCGAAGGTACTGCTGCTGGACGAGCCGACGAGCAACCTTGATCCCGTCAACCAGTATGAAATGATGCATCTCGTGCGCAGCGTCGCGAAGGAACAGAATGTCACGGTGCTGACGGTGATGCATGACCTGAATCTCGCGCTGCGCTACTGCGACCGCTTCTGTTTTATGAAAAACGGTGGTATATTTAAGAGCGGCGGCGCGGAAGCGGTTACGGAGGAAACCATACGGGAAACCTACGGAATGCCGGTGCGGCTGGGCCAAAGCGGCAGCGTCCCGGTCATTATTCCCTTTCCGGATTACGGGAATCATCCCGTCACTAAGCTCGAAAGAACCTCTCTAAGTGACGGGATGTACATTCGCACGTAGGCGGATCAAGAACATCCGCCAAGTGCTCATAGCAGGAGGAAAACAAATGAGAACATGGGAAGATTGTGCGGCATTTCACGGCCATATCTGTGCGGGGCTTGCGGGCGGCTATCAGGCGGCACGCCTCGCGACAAAGCTGCTGGAGCTGTCCTTTTCCGATGATGAGCAGGTCGTCTGCATTGCGGAAAACGATGCCTGCGGCGTAGATGCCGTACAGGTGATGACAGGCTGCAGCGTCGGCAAGGGCAATCTGCTGTTTCACATGACGGGCAAGCAGGCCTTTTCGTTTTACAACCGGACAAACGGAAAGAGCGTGCGTCTCGTGATGAAGGCAAAGCCGAAAGAAATGTCGAAGGAAGAGTCGCTTTGTTATATACTGGAACAGGAACCGGAAGTGCTTTTTGACAGCATGGAGCCGAGGATGGAAGCGCCCTCGCGTGCGCGTTTCTTTTCCTCCTTTGTCTGCGAAGACTGCGGCGAGACCGCCGGGGAATACTGGCTTCGCGTGCAGGAAGGAAAGAAGCTCTGCGTCGATTGCGCGAAACGCTATGACCGATTTCATGTGTGAGAACACGGAGCAGGAAGTGCGGAGTGTTCGCTTGCGAAATCGAGCAGGGGGTCTTTTCCCTTACTCGATTGTGAGGAGAATAAATTGACACTGCAGGAATTCTTCCATGAACACAACAGGGTCGCGCTGGCGTTTTCGGGCGGCGTGGATTCTTCGTATCTGCTTTGGGCTGCCGTACAGGCGGGCGCGGATGTCACGGCCTATTACGTGAACGCGCAGTTCCAGCCGGCATTTGAGCTGGAGGACGCGGAGAAAATCGCGGCATATTGCGGGGCGCGGATGAAGGTTCTGACATTAGACGTGCTGAAGGAAGAACGCGTCGTGGAGAATCCGCAGGACCGCTGCTATTACTGCAAGCAGGCGATCTTTTCCGCCATCCTCGCGGCGGCGGCAGCAGACGGCTATACGGAAGTCCTGGACGGCACGAACGCTTCGGATGAGGAAGGCGACCGTCCGGGTATGCGGGCGCTGAAGGAGCTGAAGGTCTTTTCGCCGCTGCGCATGGCGGGGCTGACCAAGGACGAGATCCGGCGGCTGTCCAAAGAGGCCGGGCTTTTCACCTGGAACAAGCCCGCTTACGCCTGCCTGGCCACAAGGATTCCGACGGGGATGCGCATCACGGCGGAACTGTTGGAGCGCACGGAGGCCGCGGAGGAAGCGCTGTTTGCGATGGGCTTTTCGGATTTCCGCGTGCGAACGAGGCAGGACGGAAGCGCATTAGTGCAGGTCACACAGGCACAGACGCAAAAAGCGAAGGACGCCTGGGAAGAAATCGCCGCGCGGCTGGGCGCACTTTACCCCGCAGTCATGTTAGACGATCAGCCAAGGGGCTGACCGGAGGGAGCGTCGTACAGTTGACAAAACACAGAAACAGGACTGCGCACTCCGCTGCGCAGTCCGTATGCGGCAGTAAAGCCTGCCCCGCGCTTCGGCCCATCGGCGAAGCCGATTCGGAATGGGCCGCAGGAAGCGCGCGTGCATATGAGCGACCGAAGGGAGCGAAATATGAACACAGAGATTAGATCTTTATTGGAAGACGTAAAGCAGGGGCGTGTCAGCGTCGAGGACGCGCTGTTGAAAATCAAGACCGCCCCTTTTGAGGACATCGGATACGCGAAGGTGGATCTGCAGCGGAAAACGCGGCAGGGCGCGACGGAGGTGATCTTCGGCAGCGGCAAAACCGCGGAGCAGATCACGGGCATCATCGACGTGCTGAAGAAAAACGGCGAGCAGACGGTGCTGGTCACGCGCATGTCCGAAGATAAGGCAAACGAGGTCATGAAGACGCATCCCATGCGCTATGACAAGACCGCGCAGATCGGCGTCATCGGGGAGATCCCCGCGGCGTCCGGCATCGGCACGGTCGTTGTAGCAACGGGCGGCACCAGCGACATTCCCGTCGCCGAGGAAGCGGCCGTCACGGCGGAGGCGCTCGGCAACAACGTAACGCGTCTTTATGATGTGGGGGTTGCGGGGCTGCACCGCCTGCTCGCTCACATGGAAGAAATCATGAGCGCCGGCGTCATCATCGTGCTGGCGGGGATGGAAGGCGCGCTGGCCAGCGTGATCGGCGGTCTCGCGGACTGCCCCGTCATTGCCGTGCCCACGTCCATCGGCTACGGCGCTTCCTTTCAGGGGCTTTCTGCCCTGCTCTCCATGCTGAATTCCTGCGCCTCCGGCGTCAGCGTCGTCAACATCGACAACGGCTTCGGCGCGGGCTACCTTGCGTCCATGATCAACCACATGGGCGCATAAGGCTTTTACCGGGAGGATTCCGAATGGGTAGGCGGATTACGTTTTTTGATTTCGTCCCGGCAAGGGAGCGGAAGAGGCGCGAAGAAGAGTTTTTCCGCCGCTCCTTTCCCTTCGGGGAGCAGCAGAAAGAAAAGGAAGAGGAGCTGCTTTGTGCCCTGTTTCCCGGAAAGGACAGGACGTCGCTTCTCTACAACGTGCTGACCTTAAAGGACGCACTCCGCGAAGAGGAAACGCGGGAGGAAGCGATTGCGTACTGGAAAAAGGACAAACTGACGCAGGACCTGACGCCGCAGGAGCAGGAAAGGATGATCCGCTACACCTTCAAGAGCCTCGCTACGCGTTCGCTTGAGGATTACCCCGACGCCGGCGAAGCGGAAGCCTGGCTCGAAGACACCACGGAAGGCGGCTGATAAGGTTTCTTTCGATTTCAAGAGTCCCTTCCAGGACCTGTGCGCACGATCGATGCGGCACATAATCCGATCAGATTGATAAGAGAGGTGCGGAAGTGTAGAATGGGCAGTAAGGGAACAGTAAAACAATTATTAGGGTAGCCCTACGCTTCCAGTTGTTTGCGGATGTCGGCGAGGCTTGTGCCCTGTTCTTTCGCAAGACGTGCGAGATCATCATGCTCCCACTTTTCACGCGTGACGCCGAAGCCTTTGCTCACCTTTTTGCGCACCGCGCCGAGCGGGGTTTCCATTGTCTCGACCGTGCGCGTCAGCACATGGCGAAGGCTGTTATACTCGCGGACGCCAAGGGTGGTCGTGTGGGTGAAGAGCGCGCGCAGAACGTTTTCACGATCTTCCCTGCGGCACATGACGCTGATGAGGAGCCCCGGGCGGTTCTTCTTCATGTAAATCGTTTGCGTGAAGACCTCCAGCGCACCGGCCGCGAAAAGCTGCTCCGTCGCATAGCCCGCGTCCTCCGGCGTCATGTCATCCACGTTGGTCACAAACTCGATAACCCTGTCCTCTTCCTGCTCCGCTTCTCCGATCATCACGCGCAGCAGATTGGCGACGCTGTCAAACTCTTTTTTGCCGCAGCCGTAGCCGGTCTGCTCCGTACGCATAAGGGGCATCGGCGAAAACGTCTGCACAAAATGCTTCAGCAGCGCCGCCCCCGTCGGTGTGCAGAGCTCCACCTGCGGCTGTCCGCCGTAAGAGGGAATGTTCTTTAAGAGGTGCGCCGTTGCGGGCGCCGGCACCGGCAGAATGCCGTGAGCGCATTTCACGCGTCTGCCGCCGACATTCACCGGAGAGGCCACAATCCGCGCGGGATTCAGCTGACGCAGCAGCAGCGCCACGAGTGTGATGTCCGCGACGGCGTCCTTTGCGCCGACCTCATGGAAGTGGACGGCATCCGCTTCCGTGCCGTGCGCCGCGGCTTCCGCTTCCGCAAGAAGCGCGTAGACGGCAAGGACATCCTCCCGCACCTGTGTGTCCACGGGCATCGCGTTCACAATGCGGCGGATGTCTTCCATGGAGCTGTGATGGTGATGCGCGTCATGTGCGTGCGTGTGTCCGTGATGCGCCTCGTCTTCATGTGTATGATCATGCGCATGTGCGTGATGCCCGTGATGTTCGTGATCGTCATGGTCATGACAGTCGTGCTCATGTACGTGGGCATGTTCGGGATTGTTTGCGTCACCGCCGTGCACATGTCCGTGATGCGCGTCGCCGTGACCGTGGTGATGATGGTGCTCGTCGTGCTCGTGCGCATGTCCCGCATCCACGCTCTCTTCTTCTTCGCCGTCGATCAACACGCGCATCCGCGTCCCCGCGATGCCGCAGCGCGAAGTCCGCTCCGCGCGAACCTCCACGCCTTCCGGAACAATCGCGTTCATCGTCTCCAATATTTTTCGCTGCTCCTCTTCGGAGAGCAGTTCATACAGCGCCGCGCCCAGCATATCGCCCGCGCAGCCCATCCCGCAGTCAATGTAAAGTGTTTTCATTCGCTTCATACCCGTTTTTCGTCAGAATCACATCCCGTCCTTTGCTTTCCAAAACACTTTAGCACGATAGTGCCAAGTTCTCAAGCGGTTGCATCCGCAAGACACTTTTCGAAAAAAACGTAGAATTCTACAAAAAAATCGAAATTCCATATTGCCCCACAAAAACCGGTATTGTATAATAAAATCGAAAAAAACGTAGAATTCTACGGAAAGAGAGAAATGTATGATTACAAGGGACAGGTACCTGGCAAAACTGATTCAAAACAAGAACAACGGATTCCCGAAGGTGGTGACCGGAATCAGGCGGTGTGGAAAATCCTACTTGCTGTCCGAAATATACCGCAACTACTTATTGGAACAGGGCGTTTCCAAAGACTGTGTTTTGCTGATTGATTTGGATAATGACCTTTATGCCGGATATCGAAATCCAATCGAGCTGGGGCAGTATGTAAGGGATTACTGTAAAGATAAAACAGACTGTTATGTGTTCTTAGACGAGATCCAAAGGGTAAACACAATTATCAATCCGGTATATACGGACGGAGAGATTGTGCTCGCAAAGGAATCCGGAGAGAACACCATTTCTTTTGTGGAAGTTGTTCTGGGACTTTCGAGAGAAAAAAACATAGATTTGTATGTCACGGGAAGTAATTCGACAATGCTCTCGTCTGATATCGTTACAGAATTCCGTGATAAAGCAACCCATATTCATTTAAGCCCTCTTTCCTTCGAAGAGTATTTTGCCTATGCGGGCGGATCTGCAACGGAAGCGGTTTATCAATATATGCAATATGGAGGGATGCCATTAGCGGTCATAAAAGAGGAAGACGAAAGAAGAGACTATTTGAAAAACCTGTTCCAAACAACTTATTTTAAGGATATTCTGGAACATAATAACCTCTACAAAAGTGAGGCGCTGGATTCACTTTGCAATATCCTCAGTGAATGTATCGGGCAACCGATAAATGCGCAAAAGATTTCGGATACATATAAGAGTGTTACCAAAAAAACAATAGATGATCAGACCGTTGAACGTTATATTGGTTATTTTATGGATGCTTTTCTTTTACGGGAAGCCAAACGATATGATGTGAAAGGGCGACAGGAAATCGGCGCTCAAAGGAAATACTATTTTGTTGATACAGGACTGCGTAATGCCAGATTGGACTTTGTTTTTCCGGATGAAGGTCAGCTGATTGAAAATTTGATTTATAATGAGTTGATTTACAATGGGTATTCTGTAAATGTGGGCACGTATGAAACGGTGGAAAAAGACGCTGACGGCAAGAGCGTTCGAAAATCGTATGAGATTGATTTCTATGCCAGGAAGAACAATCGGTTTTACTACATACAGGCAACCTCTGATATGGCAAACGGAAAAACGAGAGCAAGGGAGATCAAACCATTTACTGCGCTTAGAGACGAGATACAGAAGGTTCTGGTTGTCAATAAGCCGATAGGGGAGACAAGGGATGAAAATGGATTTACAGTTGTCGGACTGACAGATTTCCTGTTAAAGTTCATCAAAGGCTGAAGCCGTGAACCATCGGACCCGCGTATTAAATAGTGAAACGCTGCAGTTTGATCTGGGGGCGCAGACGATCCCGGTGATCGTGGAGCGAAAGCGCATCCGGCATATTTATCTTTATGTGAAATCCGCAGGGCGCGTCGTGATCAGTGCGCCCGTCGGTTCTACGGAGGAAGAGATCCGGCGTTTCCTCACGGAAAAGCGTGGCTGGCTGGAAAAGAACCTGCGGAATATGCGGGAGCAGACGCCAAAAGAAGCGGAGTCATATATTACCGAAGAACGTATTTTGCTCTGGGGCGAAGCGCATCCGCTGACCTATCTGCCGGACAAACGCTTTTCCCTTTCCGTCAGGGAGCAGGGGGCCGTTCTGACCGCGCCGCCGGACAGCAGCCGGAAGGCACGGGAGGACTTTATCAAAAAACAGCTCCGGATGCGGCTGCACCGCGCCGTCGCGATCCGCCTGCCCTTTTGGGAAGGGCAGATGAGACTGCACGCGCGCGCGTTTACCATCCGCGACATGAAAAGCCGATGGGGAAGCTGCAACACCGGCACCGGCAAAATCACCTTTCACTTACAGCTCATATCCATGCCGCCGGAATGCCTGGATTATGTGATTGTGCATGAGCTGTCCCATTTAGTATATCCCAATCATTCTCCGGCGTTCTGGGCGCATGTCGCAGCCTTTCTTCCGGCATATAAAGAAATCCGGAAGCGGATGAAGGACTATTGAATCTCCCGCCACATCGCCTTTTCCCCTCTCCCGGAGAATATGCCATCGCTTGAGAATTTAGCATAATTATGCTAAAATACCGGAGAAAGAGAGGGATGCAACATGAAAGGAACCATCAGACCGGTATCAGATTTGAGAAACAACTTTGCGGATATTTCAAAAGTGGTGCATGAGACGGGACAACCGGTGTTTCTGACGAAAAACGGGTATGGAGATATGGTTGTCATGTCAATGGAATCCTACGAGAATATGGAATTTGAGAATGAGGTGTACCACAAACTGAAAGAAGCGGAGCAGGAAGCGGAACTGACAGATCAGCGTTTTTCTTCAAAGGAAGTGCTTGCCGCGATGAGGCAGGCGATCAGGGTGCCCGTAAATGGGTAAATACAAGGTGGAATATCTGCCGCTTGCCATGAAAGATATGGTTGACATCGCTGCCTATATCAGCGGAGAACTCTGTAACCCGGATGCGGCACAGGCACTCGCGGAACAATTTGTTTCGTGCGGAGACGGGCTCGCAAAGTATCCGTACCGTAACGGAGTCTATGTGCCGGCAAAGAAGTTGAAGCATGAGTATCGGAGAGTGCTTGTCGGGCATTACGGAATGTACTATTGGGTTGACGAAGAAGCACGGATCGTGACGATTGCGCGTGTCATCTATCAGCGGCGGGATATTGACAGACTGCTTGATTGACGCGTGGCATTGTGTCTTGCGACTGCGGTAAAGCCGCAAAATGCTTTTTGAAATCGGTCATGTTTCATGGTAGAATAACGTTATGGAAGCCATATCAGGAGCATCAATACCGTCTGGAGAGCGGGAAAAAGTCAGACATGAAGTAAACGATTTGTATTATTCCAAATATGACGGACTGTATTATATTGCGCACAGGTCAGTAGGTTTGGATCACGGTTATTATATTTATTTGATAGAGAATCACGGCTTTGACGATTACGTGTTTCTCATGAGATATGAAAATCTTGATGATGAGGATGAGGCAAGATGACAATGAGAGAGTTTAGAGAGTTGTTATATGGTGTGCACAGAAGCTACGATGATTTCGTGAGTCTGGTTGTCACTTATGTAAAAATGCCCGGAAACAGCCCCAAGGCGTTGTTGATTAAAGACTATATTGAGGCACATCCCTATGCTGACTCCAGTGATGTGTTGCAGTATATGATCAGGGAATTGGGGATGACGGATACGGCAATCGTACAGACGCCGGTAATGGAAGTGCTGTAGTGTAACGTAAAATGATGCAATATATTATTGGCTAAATGTGGTGCAAAAAGCATAGATTTAGCCAAATGAAAAATTAGCAGTATACAAAACACCCCCGCGGGCCTTGTGCCAACGGGGGTGTTGAATATTGAGAAGAAGACCACATTTACACCGCGCCAAACCTTGCGCTGCGCCGGAAACCTCACACCGTGCCGGACAGCTTTCTTACCAGGTAGTAGAACTCGTTTTTGTACTCGTCGCCGGCGGTGTCGAGTGTTTTGTAAGTGTCCATGATGCCACTCAGTGTCGCCGTGCCCTTGTGCTCGGAGCCGGAGAGCACCATCGCGAACTGTGCCGCGAGGGAAGCGAAGGCGAAGTCTTCCGAAGGGGTTTCCGTGAAGATCGTGTCTTCCAGCACCTGCTCCACTAACTTGGAGCTGTCTTCGCCGGGCTCTTTGTAGCGGATCTTCACCAGCGCGTACTCGTTCGCAAACTCCGTCGCTTCTTCCGCATCTTCGCCGGAACCCGAGCCGCCGTAGCGCAGCTCCACCTGGTCCTTGCTGCCGGTCTCGATGATCTCATAGAGGGCGATGACGCTGTGGCCCGCACCGATCTCCGCGGCGTCTTTTTTGTCATCGTTGAAGTCCGTCGCTTCCAGCATCCGGTTTTCGTAACCGACGAGACGGTAGGCGTTGACGCGCTCCGGATTGAACTCCACCTGCAGCTTCACATCCTCGGCCACGGTCACGAGCGTCGCACCCATTTCCTCGACCAGCACGCGCTTCGCTTCCAGCAGCGAATCAATGTAAGCGTAGTTGCCGTTGCCGTATTGTGCCAGACGCTCCATCATGTCGTCGCGGTAGTTGCCCATGCCGAAGCCCAGGACCGAGAGGTAAACGCCGCTGTCGCGCTTTTCCTCAATGAGGCGCTGCAGGCCGTCGGGGTCGGAAACGCCGATGTTGAAGTCGCCGTCCGTCGCCAGGATGACGCGGTTGATGCCGCCTTCGATGAAGCTGTTTTCCGCCAGTTCGTAAGCCTTCTGGATACCGCCCTCACCGCCGGTGCCGCCTGCGGCGACCAGGGAATCCAGCGCGTTGAAGATGGTCTGCCGGTCATCGCCGGAAACACCGCTTAAGACCACTTCCACGCCGTTCGCATAAGTCACGATGGACACACGGTCCTTTTCCGTCAGGCCTTCCGCCAGCTGCTTGAAGCTCTTGACCAGCAACGGCAGCTTGTTGTCCTCGTCCATGGAACCGGAAACGTCGATCAGGAAAACGAGGTTGGAATCGCCTTTTTCGCTGAAGTCAATGTCCTGTGTCCGCATGCCGACGAGGAGCAGCTTGTGGTCCTCATTCCAGGGACAGAGGGACATTTCCGTCGTCAGACCGAACTTCTCGCCTTTCTCCGGCAGATTCAGGTTGTAATGGAAGTAGTTGATAAACTCCTCCGCCCGCACGGCGTCCTTCGGGATGTCCGAAAGCGAATAGCCGTTTTCGATCATGCGCCGCACGTTCGCGTAGGACGCGGTATCGACGCTGGCGGAGAAGGTGGAAAGCGGCGCGTTTGCCGTCACGAAAAATCCGTTCTCCGGCGCCTTTTCGTAGGTTTCCGCGCTGCCGGGCATGTAGTACCATTCATCGTAAGACTCCGACGCAAAGAACTCCGGAGCGCTTTCGTAGGATGAAATCAGTTGGTCGCTGCCCTTTCTTGCTCCCGACAGCGGCTGGCTGTAATCTCTCTCAACCGTCTCCGTCACGACGTCGCTTGTTTCGCCGCCCGTTGTCGTCGGTGCCGTCTCGCTCCCGGCGGAGCAGCCGCACAACATCGCCGCCGCCAGCGTCATGGCCGTCATCGTCTTCCAGAAGCATGTCTGTTTTTTCATTGTCCCGTCCTCCCTTGTCCATGTGTGTTTTTTGTGTTTCGTTTTCATCCGCGTTTGTCCGCGCTCAATCTATCAGACAACGAAGCAAAGGACGATCTTACAAAAACACAAATTTTTTTTTCAAAACCCCGTTTTTCCCCGTCACGAGATGGCGAAACAGTCAAGTTCGTGGTATACTTTAGCATTATGGACATCGCCGTATTTTCCGATATTCACGCCAATCATGTCGCGTTGCAGGCCTGCTTTGACACCTGTGTGGCCAGGGGCATCACGCGCTTTATTCTGCTGGGCGATCACATCACGGAATGTCCGTATCCCGAAAAGACCCTGGAGATGATTTATATGCTCCGCCAGTACTTCAACTGCGTTTTTCTGCGCGGCAACCGCGAGCAGATGCTCTTGAATTACCGCAAAAAGGGTGCGAAGGGCTGGAAGAACGGCTCCGCTTCCGGGGCGCTGCTCTACACCTTCGAGGCGCTGTCCCTGCGGGATCTGAATTTCTTCAATACGCTGAAAACCGCCGCCACCTACGAAGAAGCCGGCACGCCGCCCTTTGTGATCTGCCACGGATCCCCGACGTCCACGAGCGAAATGCTCTTCAAGGACCGGCGCAACGCCAGAAAGGCGCTGTCGCAGCTGGAGACGGATCTGCTCGTCCACGGCAATACGCACCGGCAGGACGCCTTCAAATACCACGACCGGCTTTGCTTAGACCCCGGCTCCGTCGGCCTGCCCCGGAGCGATGACGGGAAGGCGCAGTTTATGATTCTCCACGCGGAGGGGACGGAATGGGTCTATGAGCACATCCGCCAGCCCTATGACCGCGAGGCGGTGTACAAGGACTTCGCGGACTCCGGACTGATGGAACGGGCACCGGCCTGGTGCGCGCTGACACTGCATACCCTGCGCACGGGCGTGGATCTTTCCGAGGCCGTGACGCTGCGTGCCATGCAGCTTTGCCGGGAGGAGCGGGGCAAGGCGGAGTGGCCGAATATTCCGGAAATCTACTGGGCCTTCGCCCTGCGCGAAATGCGCATCGACTTGAACGGCAGGGACATTCCGAAGCCGCCGGAGAAGAAAAGGGCGGAGTGATGGAAATTTCGCTTAAAATATGGTAGAATATCGGTTACCATGAGCGGAGATATTTCGGAAAAACTGCAAAGGTATATCGACAATACCCTGAGGATCCGGGAACTCTCCACGCCTGCGGTCGGAGACATCGGCAGCGCGGAGGATTACCGCCTTGTGCTGCTCAACGCGTTCCGCCGCATCGGTGACCTGGCGCAGGAGAATAACCGCCTGCTGCGGGAAGCCTTCTTTCCCCTGATGAAAAAAGAAGAGTTGCTGACAGAGGAGGAACTTGCGCCGCTGATACAATTCAGGAAGGCGCAGACGAACGCTACCAGGCTCGAGAATCTGGATCTGTCTCTCCTGTATCTGTTGGCGAAACGGATGTGTGCGGATGCGGAACGCAGACAGGATGCGGAACCGTACATCTACGCCCTGGATCAGATGATTGAGAGTGCCTTTGCCGTCATGCACATGACCATGCGGGTGTATCCGGTGAGTGAACTCGGTCTGCGCTACCGGGATGACGGGCTTGCGGACGGGGAAAAACTCCTGGCCTACCTGGAACCGGAGCGTTTCCGCGCTTTGTCCGACGGAGCCAAAGAACTGGTGCTTGTCAACGCAAGGTATCTCTCCGCCCTCTTTGACCGCGCGGACGCCCTCGGGGATGAGAAAGTCAATGAAAAGGATCTGGCATTTCTCCGCAGGGCGCTTGCCTTAAAGGATGATCCCTTCTACAAGGAACAGGCACCCTCCTACAACTGGACCTACCACACCTACCGGACGTTGGAGTATATCACACAGCAGGTCTTTAACGCCAACGAAAGAGGCTTTAACGCGGAACAGCTTTCGTTTATCGCGGACTGCGGGGAGCAGCTTCTTGCATTATGGAAGGAGCGGCAGGATGAGACCGCATCCTATTCCACGGAAGCGGTGGTGGAACTGGATGCCGCGCGTGCCCTGTATCCTGCGGGGCGCATGGACGCGGAGGCGTATAAAGATCTTCTGATCCGCCTGTATCTGACCTTCGATGAGGAGGATTATTCCGTAAACAATCACAGTCTGTTTCTGATGGTGCCCATGGAACTGTGGTCTTTGTCCCAGCGGGAAGGGGTTACGAAGGAGGATCTGGCGGCCATGGAACTGTATTACCGGCGGATGGTGTCTTACATTCACCGGGCGCCGAAGCGGGACAGTTTTTCCGCCCTGCTGACCTATGTATCCATTATCCTGCGGCTGTTTACGCAGACGCCGGGGGGCATGGATTTTGAGACCTTCTGCCGGAGCATGACTGTCGCGCTGCACCCGCCGACTTACGTCCATGTCAAATCCGTGGAGGATTTCACGCTCTGTCTGACGGAGGCGCTTTTGGAGCGGCAGCCGGAGTGTTTTATCGGCTTTTTGGACTGCGGCAGCAAAGAAGAAGTGTACGCAAAGAAAGAAGAGATTCTGGAATACGCGGCTCACGCTGCCCTCAACCATGACATCGGCAAGCTTTTCGTGACGGAAGTCATCATGACCTACGGACGGGATCTGCTGCAGGGGGAATTTGAGCTGATCAAAACGCATCCCCTCATCGGCGCATATCTGTTATCCCGGCATGAAGAGACAAAACCTTATGCCAACGTGGCACTGATGCATCACAAATGGTACGACAACACGCGGGGGTATCCGGAAGACCGCTCGACGGAGGGAATGCCGGAGCGCGTCATGATTGAGATCGTGGCCTGCGCGGACTGTCTGGACGCGTCCACGGATGCGGTCGGGCGCAGCTACAAGGCGGGCAAGACGCTCGCGGAATTTGCGCAGGAACTGAAGGAAGGTGCCGGGACGCGCTACGCGCCCTATCTGGTGCCGCTCTTTGAGGATGAGGCTGTTCTCGCAAAGCTGCAGCGTATTCTGACGGAAGGCAGGGATGAAAACTACCGCGAGGCATACCGCATTTTGGCATCCTATGCCGCACCGGAAAAACACAATTCCGAAAAAAATTCAGAAAAAAGTGCTTGACGCGGTGCTCCGGAAGTGCTAATATGGCATCTGTTAGCACTCATATCAAGTGAGTGCTAATTTGTGGAAAGAGTTTGCACCGGGGGCGGAAATGCCTGACGCGTGCGCAAGTGAAGGAGGCGTTGAATATGAAATTACAACCGTTGGCAGACAGGGTCGTCCTGAAACAGCTGGAAGCGGAAGAGACGACAAAGTCCGGCATCGTACTGCCGGGCAAGGAAAAGGAAAAGCCGCAGCAGGCGGAAGTGATCGCAGTGGGTCCCGGCGGCGTCGTGGACGGCAAAGAGATCAAGATGGAAGTCAAAAAGGGAGATCACGTCATTTATTCCAAATACGCCGGCACGGAAGTCAAGCTGGATGACGATAAGGAATATATCATTGTGAAACAGTCGGATATTTTGGCCGTTATCAAGTAAGGTGCAATAAGAGGAGGATTCAATACAATGGCAAAGACAATCAAGACAGGTGCGGATGCCCGCACCGCAATGGTAGCAGGCGTCAATCAGTTAGCGGATACCGTCCGCATCACCTTGGGACCGAAGGGACGCAACGTTGTCCTTGACAAATCCTACGGCGCCCCGACGATCACCAACGACGGTGTGACGATCGCAAAGGAAATCGAGCTCGCGGATAATTTCGAAAACATGGGCGCACAGCTCGTCAAGGAAGTTGCCACGAAGACGAACGATGTCGCCGGTGACGGCACGACAACGGCAACGGTCCTCGCACAGGCGATGATCAACGAAGGCTTAAAGAACCTCGCGGCCGGCGCAAACCCGATCGAACTGCGCAAGGGCATGAAGAAGGCCACGGACGCGGCGGTCGCTTCCATCGCGAAGATGAGCACCAAGGTCAAGGGCAAGGACCAGATCGAGCGTGTGGCGGCGGTGTCCTCCGGTGACGAGGAAGTGGGCCGGATGATCGCGGACGCGATGGAGAAGGTCTCTAACGACGGCGTCATCACGATCGAAGAGTCCAAGACGATGCTGACGGAGCTGGATCTTGTGGAAGGCATGCAGTTTGACCGCGGCTATATCTCCGCTTACATGGCGACGGATATGGACAAGATGGAAGCCAATATCGAGGATCCCTTCATCCTCATCACGGATAAGAAGATCAGCAACATCCAGGAGATTCTGCCGCTGCTCGAGCAGGTGGTCAAGACGAGCGCGAAGCTCCTCATCATCGCCGAAGACGTGGAAGGCGAAGCGCTGACGACCCTCATCGTCAACAAGCTGCGCGGCACCTTCAACGTTGTCGCGGTGAAGGCACCGGGCTACGGTGACCGCAGAAAGGATATGCTGCAGGATATCGCCATCCTGACCGGCGGCCGCGTGATTTCTTCCGACCTCGGCCTGGAGCTTGCGGACGTCACGATGGATGACCTCGGCAGAGCAAAGAGCGTGAAGGTGGAAAAAGAGAACACGACGATCATCGACGGTCTCGGCGCGAAGAAAGAGATTCAGGCGCGTATCTCCCAGATCAAAAAGCAGATCGAAGAGACGACCTCGGATTTCGACCGCGAAAAGCTGCAGGAACGCCTGGCAAAGCTGGCCGGCGGTGTGGCCGTGGTGCGTGTCGGCGCGGCGACGGAGACGGAGATGAAGGAAGCCAAGTACCGCATGGAAGACGCGCTCAACGCGACGCGTGCGGCGGTCGAGGAAGGCATCATCTTCGGCGGCGGCGCTGCTTACATCCACGCGATGAAGGATGTGGAGAAGGCGATTTCCTCCCTCGAGGGCGATGTGCTGACGGGCGCGAAGATCGTGCTGAAGGCGCTGGAGAGCCCGCTGTGGCAGATCGCGGTGAACGCGGGCTTAGACGGCAGCGTCATCGTCAACAAGGTTATGGAATCCAAGCAGGGCATCGGCTTCAACGCCCAGACGGAAAAATATGTGGATATGGTCAAGGACGGCATTCTCGATCCCGCGAAGGTGACGAGAAGCGCCCTCCAGAACGCGACGAGCGTGGCGTCCAGCTTCCTCACCACGGAAGCCGCCGTCGCCATCGTCAAGGAACCCCCGGCACCCATGCCGGCCGGTGGCGGAATGGATATGGGGATGTGACGAAAGTGAGGCAAGCGCCTTACTGAAACACAGTCAGCGCGAAGCGCTCGAAGATAAAAGGGACGCCCCGTGCAAGCTTGCTTGCGAAGGGGTGTCTCTTTTTATCTTCGCAGGGCATTTATGCCGACTGTGTTTCGGAAGGCATTTGCCGAGAAACGACAGCGAGGAAACGCGCAGCGTTTTCGAGCTGTCGAAGCTGTTACCTTCCACCTTCACACCCCTACGTCCCTGTGCTATACTTATGGATGTATCATCACAGCACACAAACCGGGGCACAGTTTCTGTAAAACATGAACCGAAAGACGTATGAAGAGGAACGCATCAGGGGCGTTCACTTAAGTATTCTCATCGTCCTGACCGTTGCCGTAATCGGCGTTTCGCTGTCCGGCATCATCATCGGGCGGGACGAAGTCTGGCTTCTGCCCTTTCTGATTGCGGGGGCGCTCATCTGCTGGGGACTCCACATCCGGCAGATGCTTTCTCCGCGTTCGCGCCTTTTGATCTATGCCGGGATTTTGTTTTCCGCGATCATCCTGGACGGCGTACAGCCTTCCTCCATTTTCAACATCGCCGTGTTTGTCGCGATCGCGATGACCATGTTTTCCCAGGCGGACAGCAGAATGCTGCTGCATCTTTGCCTGCTCGTCTATCTGTTCCTTGCGGCGCGCCAGGTCCTGCTGCTGATGACGGGCAGAGGGATTCCCGTGACGGGCGTCGTGATCACGGAGATTCTGATTCATACGTTGATCGTCCTTCTGATTCACCGGATTGCGGTGTATATCGTCCACCGGCGCATGACGGAGGCCGCGGCGGACGCGCAGGAGATTGAGGCCTTAAAGGAAATGCAGAAGCGCACGGAGGATTTCCTGACGAATGTCTCCCATGAGCTGCGCACACCGATCAACGCGGTGACGGGCATCGGCGACATGATGATGCGCGAGGCAAAGGAAGAATCCAGGGCGCTTCGCGCGTCGCAGATTCTCTCCGCCGGCAAACGCTTAAGCGGCCAGGTGGAGGACATGCTGGATTATTCGGAAATTGTCACGGGAAAGCTGGTGATCGCGGAGGAAACCTACGCGGTCTCGTCCCTTGTCAATGACGTGGCAACGGCCTGCGCCTTTTTCGAAAAGGAAGAAGCGGAGCGCATCCGCATTGAAGTGGCGGAGGGCATCCCGGACTGTCTTCTGGGCGGTGCGCGCTGGATCAAAAAGCTGTTGATGCACCTGATCGAAAACGCGCTGCTGCTTTCGGAGGAAGGCGACATCGCGGTTTCCGTTTACGCGAAGACGCGTGATTACGGCATCAATCTGTGCCTGGAGGTGTGCCACGTCGGAAGACGGATCTCCAGAAAAGAGCGCGAGCGGATCCTCGGCGGGAGCGTGTTGCAGGAAGAGCAGGAACACCGGAGGGTCAGCACCTTTGAACTGGGACTGCGCATCATTTACGGTCTGGCGCACGCCATGGGCGGCTTTGTACACATATCTTCCGAGGCGGAGGGTGCCTGTCTCAGGGTCACGGTGCCGCAGCGGATTGCGCGGGGGAGTGCCCCTTCGACGAGTGTGGGGACCGTCCCTTCAACAGGCGCAGGGGCCGGCGCTTCGACAGGCGCAGAGAGCGGCGCGGCGACCGCGCAGACGCAGATCCGCGTACGGCACAGGGATGTTTCGCGAGAAGCGGAGGAACGTCCCGCGGACGCGCCGGTGCTTTCGGGACGGAAGGCGCTGGTGGTGGACGACGAGCCTATGAACCTGATTGTGGCGGAGGGCATTCTCTCCGGCTACGGGCTGGTGATTGAGACGGCGGAAAGCGGAAAGCAGGCGATCGAAAAGGTCAGGAACACGCGCTATGACATCATCTTTATGGATCACATGATGCCGGAAATGGACGGCGTGGAAGCGGCGCATCACATCCGCGTGATGCTGGCCGGAAAGGAAGAGGATACGAAGATTGTCGCATTGACGGCCAACGCCGTCAGCGGCGCGAGGGAAATGTTCCTGCGGGAAGGCTTCGACGGATTTGTGGCGAAGCCCATTGTACGTGCGGAGCTGGAGCGCACCTTAAGGAGCATTTCAGCGGAGTCTGACGCGGGAGGAAGGCCGGAATGAGTGCGGAAGGAAGGAAGAAAAACAGCATCCTGATTTCTGCGGATTCGTCCTGCGACATTGCGGCGGAATGGCGCAAGCGCTATGACATCCGCGTGATTCATCATCTGTTGCAGACGGACGAGGGTGTGTTTGAGGACCGGCAGGAGATTGACTCCGACGAGCTCAGCACCTACCTGGAAGACGATACAAAGAGCGCAAAGAGTCTGACGCCCGACGCGAAGACCTTTGAGGCTTATTTCACGGAGCAGTTACAGGACGGGGATTCCCTGCTGCACATCACGATCTCGCATCAGGCCTCGCCCTCGTACGCGGCGGCGAAGGAAGCGGAGCAGTCCTTTTCCAATGTCTGCGTCTATGATTCCGGCGATATGTCGGGCGGCGCGGGGGTCTTTGTGCTGCTGGCGGCACAGCTGGCGGAGAAGGGACATTCCCTGGAGGAAATTCTTGCCGCCCTGACCAACTTCAAGCAGGAGACCTGCTCCACCTACGTGCTGCGCGGGACGGAGTATCTGCGCAGGGGCGGAAGGATGTCGTCCTTTTTGAGCGCGATGCTGACGGCCTTTTTGCTGCATCCGGTCATCGTGATGAAAAACGACCGCATCAATTACCGCGTTTCCTGGTCTGCGCGTTACCGCGAAAACTTTATCAGACGAACGCTGAAAAACAGGAAGGAGATCGACACTTCGCTCTTGGTGATCTCTTACGCCGGTCTGACGGAAGAGGAGCTGTTGTGGCTGCGGGAGGAAGTGGAGCGCTATGTGCATTTTGACCGCGTGTATGTGCTGCTGTCCGCCTGCGCCGTGACCGCCAACGTGGGCCCCGGCACCTTCGGGCTGGTGTTCCGCAGGGTGCCGAAGGGCAGCGCACAGGGAAGGATGTTTGATTTTTTGCCTTTACGGGAGGACGAAGAGGGATGAACCGCAGCGCCAGGGAAGAAGAACGCCGGCGCGGCGTCCATATGGTCATTCTGCTGGTGCTCACCGTTGCGGTGCCGGGCGTGTGCCTTGCGGCGTATCTGCTGAAGTGGAGCGAAAGCTGGATGGTGCCGCTGCTCCTCGCCGGACTCGTCGCGTGCTGGTGGCTGCACATGGGAGGACATCTGACGCCGGGGCAGCGTCTGTGGATCTATGCCGGTCTCGCCTGGGCCGCCATCCTGATGGACGGCGTGCATCCGTCCTCCATCTATGACATTTCCATTCTCGCGACGCTGGAGTTTTTGCTGTTTTCCAGGACGAATAACCGCAGGCTTCTGCATGTGAGCTTCGGCGTTTATGTGTTTTGTCTGATCTGGCAGATCCGTCTGCTGCTGGCGGGAAAAGGCGTGTTTCCGGACGATACGGATATTCCGCGGCTGTTCACCCACGCGGGCATCCTGTTCATCATCTATCTGATGTCGTTGTCCATGATCAAAAAACGCAATGCCGATCTGGCGGCGGATGAAGCGGAGATCACCGCCCTGCGTGCGGGGCAGCGACGTACCGAGGATTTCCTGGCGGGCATTTCCCATGAGCTGCGCGCGCCGGTCAACAGCGTGATGGAGATTGCAACGGACTGCATCAAGGACGCCGAAAACGCGAAGGACAGGGAAAACGCGGAGAACGTACTGGCTGCCGGAAAGCGCCTGAACACCCAGGTGGACGACATGCTGGATTACATGAATATTGAAACCGGAGAGCTTACGGTGAAGGAGGTTTCTTACGGAATCGATTCGCTGCTCCGGGATGTTGCGGCGGAGCTCGTGCTGTATGAAAAGGCGGATCTTCCGGAAATCCTGCTGGATGTGGACGCGAATATGCCGGTCAGGCTGTACGGCGCGTCCGCGCTGATCGGGAAAATCTTAAAGCAGCTGCTCGGAAACGCGATCCGGTTTACGCGCAGGGGCGGTGTGTATGTGCGTGTGTATCCGGACCGGCCGTCCTCCGACGCCTTCAACCTCTGCATTGACGTCCGGGATACCGGCAGCGGGATGCGCAGTCAGGAGCTGGAGCACATCCGCAGATCGGTCTTTGAGGCGGACAGGGACAGACACCTGCGCGCAGGCGGCCTGGGACTGGGCTTCCCGATCGTCAACGGTCTGACCACCGCGCTGCACGGCTTTACGAATATCAGCAGTGTGCCGGGCGAGGGGACGGTGGTGCATGTCAGCATCCCCCAGACGGTACAGGACGATACGCCCTGTCTGCGGATGCCGCAGTCCGAGCGGATGAAGATCACGTTCTATCAGGATCCCGCCAAGTTCGCCGTTCCCGCGGTCAGGGATTTTTACACGGATATGATTTATCATCTGATCCGCGATTTCAGACTGACACTGCATCGCGTGGCAACGCAGGAGGATTTGAAAAAACTGCTGGAGGAGGATGAGGTCACCCATCTGTTCATGGGCGAAGAAGAGTACGGACGGGATCCGGCGTACTTTGACAGACTCGCTGCCTCGATTTGTGTGATTGTGGTCGCGAGACACGGCTTCCGGCCCTCGCCTTCCTCCGCTGTGAAGCTGTTGTATAAACCGCTGTATACCTTCCCGCTTGTGACCGTGCTGAACGCGGAAACACCCGCGGCGGCGCAGGCCGCATTGGCGCAAAGCTATGAAGAAAGCGGAACCGGATAAGGATCAATGAATACCCTAAAGGACTGGCTGGAAAAAATCAAAGACCCGGCAAGGGATGTGTATGAGCGCAGATACCGCGTATTTACACCGATCGGTGTTGCTACGGTGGCGATCTGGCTTGTGATCGTTTCCGTTTTGGATTTCGATCTGCTGCGCTTTTCCTTCTTTTCCGCGATGCTGGCCGCGTACGTGCTGTCCATCGTGTGGACGCTGCGCACGAACCGCATCCGGGCCGGCGCCGCGATCTGCGCCATCGGCATGATTTTCGGACTGATGCCCTTTGTGTTTTTTACCGAGGGCGGCATCAGCGCCGGCGCGTTTAATTACTGCATCACATCACTGGTCTTTGTCCTGATGACGCTGGACGGAAAGCTGCGCAGATTCTTCCTGTTCGCGGATCTGCTGGTCGTGAGCGCCTGTATAACGATCGGATACCTGTATCCGGAGCTGGTGCGTACACAGGAGCGGCAGATCTCCTATCTGAACGCGGTCACGGAAATGGCTGCCACCTTTATCATGGTGTTCAGCTCGCTCATGTTCCAGTTCTACATCTTCCACCAGGAGCGCTCCATCCTGGAACAGCAACGCAATGAGATCGAGGAACTGAACCGCTCCCAGAACCGTTTCTTCTCGTCCATGAGCCATGAAATCCGCACGCCGATCAACACCATCATCGGTCTGAACGAAATGAACATGCGCGACCAGAGCCTTTCGGAAGAAGCCTACGCCAACAACCGCAATATTCAGGGCGCTTCCAATATGCTGCTGGCGCTGATCAACGATATTCTGGATATGTCCAAAATCGAATCCGGCAAAATGGACATCGTTCCCGTCGCTTACGAAACGGGCACCATGCTGTCGGAAATCGTGAACATGATCTGGGGACGGGCGCACAACAAGGGCCTCGCCTTTGCCGTCGAGGTGGATCCGGCGCTGCCCGTGCGGCTGTACGGCGACGAGGTGCGCATCAAGCAGGTGCTGATCAACCTGCTCAACAATGCCGTGAAGTACACACAGGAGGGCAGCGTCACGCTGAAGATCCAGTGCGACCGCACGGAGGAAAGCCGTGTGCGTGTGACCTATCGTGTGGAAGACACCGGCATGGGCATCAAAAAAGAAGCGCTGCCGGATCTCTTTGACGCCTTCAAGCGTGTGGACCAGGAGGCCAACCGCAACATCGAGGGAACGGGCCTCGGCCTTTCCATTGTCAAACAGATCGTCGATCTGATGGACGGCGAGATCACGGTGGACAGTGTGTATACCAGGGGCTCCACCTTCTCCGTGTCCTTCCTGCAGGAAATCGTCGACGCGGCGGAAATCGGGGAGCTCTCGCTCAGCGCGTCGAAAACCGCGGCGAAGCGGGATGTGTATCTGCAGCGCTTTGAAGCGCCGGCGGCCAGCCTGTTGATCGTGGACGACAACGAGCTGAACCTGCAGGTGGAGTCCAAGCTTTTGGCCGCGACAAAGATGCAGATTGATCTTGCCATGAGCGGCAGGGAATGCCTGTCCATGACGCTGCGCAAAAAGTATGACGTCATTTTCATGGATCATCTGATGCCGGAGATGGACGGCATTGAGACGCTGAAGGAAGTGCGCACGCAGCAGGGCGGCTTAAACCGCGACACGAAAGTGCTCGCGCTGACCGCGAACGCCGGCAGCGAAAACCAGGCGCTCTATACCCGCGAGGGCTTTGACGGTTATCTCGTGAAGCCCGTCACGGGGGATCAGCTGGAAAACGCGCTGCTGGACGTGCTGCCGAAGGAGAAGATCAATCTGACCGGTGCCGCCACCGTGCACGCGGAACGCGAGACCATCACCGGCCAGCACAGAAGAAGCAAATACATTGCCGTGTCCTGCGAATCCGGCGCGGACATCCCGGAGAGCGTGCTGCGGAAATTCGGCATCGCCATGATCAATTCGCTGATCCGCACAAATGAGAGTCTGTTCTACGACAATCTGGACATCGAATCCGACGGCCTGCTGGATTATCTGGATGTGCCCGGAAACCGCGCCGAGAGCGAGCCGCCGACGGTGGAAGCCTATGAGCGTTTTTACGCGCAGGGTCTGGCCAAGGCGCAGAACCTCGTGCATATTTCCATCGGCAGCGGCGTGGCGAAGGACTATGCCATTGCGAAGGCGGCGGCGGATTCCTTTGACCATGTGTATGTGGTGGACAGCGAAAACATTTCCGCCGGCACCGGTCTTCTGGTGTTGTATGCCGCGTATCTGGCGGAGCGGGAGGATAACATCACGCGCTTTTTGGAACTGCTGGAGCAGGTCCGGCACCGCATCCGCAGCAGCTTCATCGTGGATTCCACGGAATACCTGGCGCGCGGCGGGCGGATTTCCAAGGGACTGCATACCTGGATGCAGGCACTGATGCTGCATCCGGTGCTGAAGATGAGAAAGGACGCGCTGAAGCCCGCCGGCATTTATGCCGGGGAACGCGCGGGATACCGGCGGCGCTATATCCGCAACGCGCTGAAGCCGGGCGGCGCCATCGACGAGTCCCTGCTGATTGTCGTTTACGCGGGGATGCCGGCGGAAGAAAGAATGAACATCCGGAAGACGATCGAGGACTGCCATTTCTTCCGGCGGATTGTGTTCGTGAAGGCCTCCGGTGCCGTTTCGGTCAACAGCGGCAGGGGCAGCTTCGCGCTGGTCTACTGCATGCGGACGGAGGAAGGGGAAGGCGGTCTCTTTGATTTCCTTCCGGCGGAGCTCGGAAATGAGAAGGAAGGCACGACATGGGAGGAGACGCTCCTGAAGGCAGAGGATGCGCCGCGGGAAGCGGAGACGCCGGGCGAAGCGGAAGCGGCTGCCAAGGACGCTGTGCCCGCGGAAGCAAAGAGCGATCTGCAAAAGCTTTATGACGGCGCGCCCGCGCTGCAATACACGGAGGCGCTGAAGATTTTGGGCGGAGAGGAGCTGCTGGAAAAAACGCTTCGCATGTTCTATGAAAACATCGGCAAAAACGCGGATGAGCTGGAACGCATGCTGGAAGCGGATGACTATGAGAACTTTACGATCAAGGTGCACGCGCTGAAATCCTCCGCGCACATGATCGGTGCCGGGGAACTTTCGGAACTGGCCCGGAGGCTTGAGGAATATGGAAAACTTATCCGTTTATGAAGCGGTACGGGAACTGTATATCGCGCTGACGGCACTCCTGTTTAACCTGGTGTTCTTTGTGTTTCTGGAAGGGCAGGGCTATCGTCACATGCGCTCCAAGCGGGCGTTCCGGAACTTCACGCTGATGGTGGCGGTGGCACATCTTGCAAGCTGCCTGGATGTGTTCTTCTGGATCTCGGAAATCCGGCTGCCGCCGGTGGCGAACGTTTGCTCCACGGTGATCGTGACCATGACGAACCAGATGATGTCGCTGTATTTTTCGATTTATTTTGTGCGCTTCTTCGCCCGGCTGGAACAAAAGGAATATGATATTCCAAAATACAATTATGTGGTTACGGGAGTCAAGGCGCTGGTCTTCGCCCTTTGGATGGCATGGTCCATCCCGTATGTTCTTCACACGGGAGAGGAGAGTGTGCTTCCGACCGCCATTGAGCTGGGGGCAGGCTACGGATTGAATCTGTATCACATCTGCTGGTGCCTTGTGTTTTTTGTGCGGAAGCGGAAAATCCTGCGGCGCAGAACCAGATATGCCGCGATCGCCGGATTCTTTGTCGTCATTTCCACCATCGTCCTTCAGACCGTGGTCGGTAGTGTGCCGCATTTTTATTATCTCGGTCCCACGATCGCGCTGATGATCTTCTACTTCACGATGGAGTCCAGACCGGCGATTGAGATTACGACGGAGGGACGCGCCGCGATGCCGGTTGTGATGCCGGTTGCGACGGTTGCTCCGGTCGCTGAGGCTGTCGAAGCGCCGACGCCGACGCCCGCTGCGCCGACGGTCCCTTCGACAAGCGCAGGGAAGGACGAAGCGACGCCTGCACCGCCTGTTGAAGCGCCGACGCCCGCTGTACCTGTTGCGGACGCTGCGCCGACACCCGTCGAAGCGCCCGTCGAAGCGACAGCGGCTCCGGTGCAAACACCGCTGTCCCCGGATGACATTCTCCCGGAGCCGGACGAGAGCGTCACAAGGGAAGAAGCCCTTCGCAGGGTACGCGCCGCGGCACCGCAGCTGCTGGCTTCTTACCGTGCGCTGACGGAGGTGCTTTCGCCTTACTTCGGCACATTGTCGGAGGAAGAGGGGACGGAGGAGGATCTGCCGGAGATCAGCAGGGAAGAGCTGGACGAATTATACGAAGCCGTCCGGGAGTTCAGCGATGCCTATGACCAGGACGCGATCCTGCGCCTGCTGGAGCAGACAAAGGGCTATGCCCTGCCGGAAGCGGACCGGGAGCGGCTGAAGAAAGTGAAGGAGCTGGCGGCTGCTTCCGACTGGAGCGGACTTTCGGCGCTGGACTGAGGCGCGTATCGTTGCGGAAATCCCGCATTGTTGCAAAAGCCATAGACGGAATGTACAAAGTGTCGTAAACTGGTAGATACCGCGCGGAACATGCGGCGGGGAAAGATCCCGCGTCCGCCGCGGTGACGAACGGTATCGACAGGAAGGGGGTATCACGCATGGATTTTCAAAAGAAGTATCAGGAAAAACTGGTCAGCGCCGAGAAAGCGGCGGAGCTGGTAAAAAGCGGCGACTGGGTGGACTTCGCCTGGACGGCCACGACGCCCAAGGCCTTTGACAAGGCACTGGCCGCAAGGATGCCGGAGTTGACGGATGTCAAATTCCGCGGCGGCATTCTGATGCATGAGCCGGAGATTTTCAAGATCGAAAACCCGGAGGAGCATTTCTGCTGGAATTCCTGGCATTTTGGCGGACTGGAGCGCAAGGCCGCGACGAAGGGACTGGCCTTCTACGCCGGCTTCCGCTATTCCGAGGCACCGCGTTATTATTACGACAGCACGGATCCGCTGGATGTGGCGGTCATCATGGTCTCGCCGATGGATCAGCACGGTTACTTCAACTTCGGCCCCAGCTGCTCGCATCTGCGCGCCGTCGTGGAAACCGCGAAGAAGGTGGTGCTGGAGGTCAATCCGTCCATGCCGGTCTGCTTCGGTTCGGCGGATGCTTATGTGCATATCGATGAAGTGGATTATGTGATCGAGGGCATCGATGAGCCCCTGGACGCCTTCCCGCCGGCGGGCGAGGCGACGGAAGTGGACAAGAAGGTGGCGGAGCTCGTGGTCAAAGAGCTGTCCGACGGCTGCTGTCTGCAGCTTGGCATCGGCGGTATGCCGAACGCCATCGGCAAGATGATCGCGGAATCGGATTTGAAGGATCTCGGCGTGCATACGGAAATGTATGTGGATGCCTTTGTGGAGCTTTCGAAGCGGGGCAAGATCACCGGCAAATACAAGACGATTGACAGGGGACTGCAGACCTACGCCTTCGCGGCGGGCACGCCTTCCCTGTATGAATTCCTGGACCACAATCCGGAGTGCATGACGACGAACGTCGGCTATGTCAACGACGTGCGCACGATTGCGCAGATCGACAACTTCATCTCCATCAACAACGCGATTGATGTCGATCTCTTCGGACAGATCAGCGCGGAGTCCTCCGGCTTTACGCACATTTCCGGTGCGGGCGGACAGCTGGACTTCGTTCTGGGCGCCTATCTCTCGAAGGGCGGCAAGAGCTTCATGTGCATTTCGTCCACCTTCATGGACAAGAAGGAAGGGAAGCTCAAGAGCCGCATCGTGCCGACGCTCACGCCCGGTTCCGTCGTGACGGACACCCGCGCGAACGCCATGTTTATCGTGACGGAGCACGGCATCGCCGCCATGAAGGGCAAGACGACCTGGCAGCGCACGGAGGCGCTCATCAATGTGGCGCATCCGGATTTCCGCGACGAGCTCATCGCCGAGGCGGAAAAGATGCGCATCTGGAGAAGGTCAAACAAGCGCTGAGCGGAGGCTGAACGGATACAACATATAGTTCGGGCAGGCACTACATATTGTGCCTGCCCGATTGCATTTCGGCGGAAGATATGGTAAACTTTCATGGATAGTGCGTACATTTATAATGGGGTAAAAATCGGGGATTTTATTTTAGGGGAGTACATCATTGGACAGAGAAGAATACCGGCTGCGGACAGACGAGATCAAGTCGCTGGTCCGTGAGCAACGTTTTCCGGAAGCCGCGCGGATTGCGGATTCCATTGACTGGAAAAAAGTAAAGAGTGCGCGTATGCTCGCGATGATCGGAGATCTTTACAAGATCACCGGCAAGTTCCAGAAGAGCAGAAACGCGATGCTTTTGGCCTACGACAGGGATCCGTCCAATCCGGACGTCGTTTATTCCCTTTGTGAGCTTGCCATCCGGCTGGGCGATTTCATCGGTGCCATCGAGTACATGAAGGAGTATGTCCGCCTCGCACCGGGCGAGAGCGGCCGCTTTGTGCTGCAATATAAGCTCTATGAGGCACAGGGCGTCGGGATGGACGAACGCGCGGAGCTTTTGGAACAGCTGAAGGCGCAGGATTACAAGCCGCGCTGGGTCTATGAGCTGGCGCAGCTCTATGCCGGCATGGGGGACGGGCAGCGTGCGGTCGCCCAGTGTGATGAGATCTATGAAACACTCGGCCAGCAGAGCAGCCGCAACGCACATAAATATGTTTTGAAGGCACTGGAGCTCAAGCGCCGTTTCGTGCCGCTGGATAACGTACAGGAAGCGTATTACAACAGCGCGATGGCGGCGGCCCGTGCGTATGAGGAACCCGCGCAGCAACCGGCGCAGGATCCTTACGCGCAGGCTGCGCAGGCACAGGGCGCGGCGGTGCAGGATCCTTACGCCATGAGCTCCGCTTATACCACGGCCACGCCGGTGGGCGACGCCAGGGCGGTTCCCGCGCATCTTCTCGGCGCGGCGGCACAGC
>JAFZLB010000078.1 GCA_017551665.1 Lachnospiraceae bacterium | reverse complement strand
CGAAGCTGCCGCGGCGGCAGCTGTGTTGAGGGCGGGCATGGCAAAGGACGCCGCCATTGCTTCCTTGCGCAGCAGCCACAAGAGCAGCGGCAGCGCAGCAATGCCGTAGAGCTTGTAGCCCTTCCTCTCCATCTCCTCTGCCTTCGCGCGGAGGTTCTTGCGCCCGTAATTCAGGCGTGATTTCACGGTGTTTTCGGAGCAGCCGATGGTCTTCGCGATCTCCCCGACGGAGTGTTCCTCCACATAATACATCAGCACACAGAAGCGCTGCTCGTCGGAAAGGCCGTCCATCAGTTCCTTCAAAAGCTCCGCCGTTTCTTTGTCCGTATAGGTCTGCTCCGGCTGATACTCCCTGCGCCAGTCCTCTTCTTCGAATGCAAAGGTATCACCGTCCTCCGTGCCCTTTTCGAGCGCGGAAAAGGGAAGGTCTTTCTTCTTCTTCAGCGCGTTCAGTGCGGTGCTCGCCACAATCATGGACAGCCAGTGCGGAAACTTCTCCGCCTCCTGCAGCTGCCCGAGGTTCTGCCAGGCCTTCATATAGGCGTCCTGCAGGACATCCTGCGCGTCCGTCTCGTTACGCATGTACTTCTGCGCGATATAGTATTTGTCTCGATAGGTGCTTTCGTAGAGATAGGTAAAGGCTTCCTGCACGCCGGCCTTCGCGTCCGCTACGGCCTGTGTATAGCTCTGATATCTTCCCGCTGCCTTGTTCTCACTCATGGTCTTGTCCCCTCGTTCTGTGCCGCCGCCGTACCGGCCGCCTCTGCCCCTTTGATGCTTGCGCGGATCCGCTTCTTATCCTCTTCCTTCACATGATAACTTTTCCGCTCCCGAAACACAAGATATCTGAAGAACCTGATGACATTTCCGGTCATGTGCCCCACCTCCTTTTTACTCAGCGGCAATCCGCCGCCCCTTCATTGCCTTCACTCTATAAGACAAGCGAAAAGGGGATCCGGTTTTATGAATCATAATATTTTCTCGCGCAACATAAAAAAGCGCCTCCCTTTCGGGAGACGCGTCGTTTTTCTTATACTTGCCTTTACGCGGTTGCCAGACGGACCACCGAGCCGTCCGCGTTGTCGACCAGCGTTTCCGGTCTGTGGTTGCCGACGAAGTACTGATACTCGTGAAGGACGCTGTCCTTTTCCATCGCGGAGATCGCTTCGCGGATGGAGCCGTCGCCGAAGCCCGTGAAGGGAACATCCTCGACCTTCGCGCCGGTGCTCAGGTCCACTTTGATGTCTTCGAGGGCTGCCGGATGCGCGGCACCGCGCACCTTGGAGAGAACGCTTTCAGAGGCGGAGACGACTTCCGGCTGCTGCTTCGCGGAAACAGCGTTCACCGATGCGACTTCCTGAGCCGCTTCCTGTTTTTCAGCGCGCTTCGGTTCCTGCTGTGCGATCTGGGACGCATCAACCGTCTTGATCTCCAGCGGATTGAAGTGCTGCATGAAACTGGAATAGTTTACGCCGTTGTCAATTCTCACTTCTCTTCTCCTTTGAGCGGTGCATTGTCAGTTCCACTCAATATATCGGTATAATAACACAGAACTTTATAGAAATCTACAAATTTTTGTGTTTTACCCTTTGAGCTATGATTTTTTAATAATTATAACTTATTGTTATAACTTATCCCCGCCGCTTCCAGCAGCGTCCTGGTATACTCCTCCCGCGGGTGGCGGTACACCTCCCGGACATCGCCCTGCTCCAGAAGATGCCCCTCCTTCATAACGACGACCCGGTCACAGAGCTGATAAATCACCCTGAGGTCATGGGAAATAAAGATCATGGACAGCCGCAGTTCCTCATGGAGCTGCTTCAAAAGCTTCAACACCTGCGCCTGTATCGTCACATCGAGGGCGGAAACGGGCTCATCGGCGATGACCAGCTTCGGGCGGCGCATCAGGGCGATGCCGATGGCCACACGCTGCCGCTGACCGCCGGAAAGCTGCGAGGGGTAACGGTCCAGCAGCGCCTCATTCAGCTCCACCTGCGAGAGCACCTCCCGCACGCGCGCCCTGCGCTCCTCTTCCGTCCACTGCCGCGCTTTGTCCAGGCGCAGCGGCTCCGTCAGCTGCCAGCCGATCTTCTTCGCGGGATTGAGCGAGGCGTAAGGGTCCTGGAAGATCATCTGCGGATCCTGTGCCTTCAGATCCATTGTGCCCGTGTACTGCCGGTTCATGCCCACAATCGTCCGCGCGAGCGTTGATTTTCCGCAGCCGGATTCCCCCGCGAGGCCCAGGATCTTTCCCTCCGCGAGCGTCAGATTCACGTCAAAGAGCGCCTGCTTTTTGCCGTAAAACACATTCAGATGTTCGATTGTCAGAATGTTTTCCGCCGCCATCCGCCTGTACTTCCCCTTTTAAGCGCTCTCCGAAAGATCCACCTTCGGTATCGCCGCAATCAGTTCCTTCGTATACGCATCCTTTGGATGCTCAAAAATTTCCGTCGCGCTGCCCTCTTCCACAATCCTGCCCTTCTGCATCACAATGACTCGGTGGCAGAGCTGCGACACCAGCGAAAGATCATGCGAGATAAAGAGGATGGCCGTATGCCGCACCTCGTTGATCTTGCTGAGCAGCTTCACGATCTTGGCCTGCGTCGTGATGTCCAGGGCCGTTGTCGGCTCGTCCGCGATGAGAATCTGCGGATTGCCGATCATGGCCGCCGCGATCATAATGCGCTGCCGCATGCCGCCGGAAAGCTCATGCGGATACATGCGGTACAGCGTCTCGCAGTCCCTTAAACCCACCTGGGACATGGTCTTCAGCACCTGCTTCTTCCGCTCTTCCTTCGAAATCTCCGGATAATGAATCTTCAGAATCTCCCCCACCTGCTTGCCGATGCGCATGACGGGATTCAAAGAGGTCATGGGCTCCTGAAAAATCATGGCGATCTTTTTGCCCTGCACGCCGCGCAGCGTCGCCCGGTCGCAGGTCAGCAGATTATTCCCTTCAAACAGAATCTCCCCGCTTCTGGTCATCATGGCACGGCGCCTCAGAAGCCCCGCGATGGCCAGGGCGGACATGCTTTTCCCGGAGCCGGATTCCCCGACGATGCCGACAATCTCTCCCCGGCGCAGCACAAGATCCACGTCCTCCACCGCCGTCTCCGTCTGGCCGTGGTCATGGAATTCGATATGCAGGTCTTTGACCGTTAAAATCACCTTTTCTTCGCTCATACCTGCTTCCTCAGTCCCTCGCCGATCAGGGAAAAGCCCAGCACCAGCAAAATGATGGTGATGCCGGGGCCCAGGACCAGGAGCGGACGGGACAGAATCTGTCCTCTGGCGTCCGAAAGCATCTGCCCGAGGCTGTCAAAGGGCGGCTTTGTGCCGATGCCCAAAAAGCTTAAGCCCGCCTCCGCCAGCACCGCGTTGTTGAAGCCGATCATCACGGAGGACAGCAGCACACTCTTCACGTTCGGCAGGATATGCACAAACATCACCCGCAGATGCGAGGCCCCCTGCAGCCTTGCCGCCGCCACATAATCCCGGGAAGACGCCCGCAGATACTCCGCCCGCACAATGCGCGCAAAGCTCGGGACAAAGGCGATGCCGAGGGATAGGACCAGCTGCCAGGTGCCGGTTCCCAAAAGGGACACAAAGACCAGCGCCAGCAGGATCGACGGAAAAGCAAAGAGCGCGTCAATGACACGGGAAATCAGGGTGTCCAGCAGGCCGCCGAAATAACCGGCGAAGGCACCGACCGCGATGCCCGCCAGCGTTCCGATGGCCACCGTTCCCGCGGCAATCAGCAAAGACACACGCGTGCCGTACATGACGCGCCCGAAAATATCCCGGCCGAATTTGTCCGTGCCCATGGGATGCGACAGGGAAATGCCGAGGTTCTTGGACGAAGCGTCCATGGCGTTGACATCCCCGCCCGACAGCAGGCGGCTGAGAACGACAAGCAACAACAGGCCCAGGGTGATGACGAGCCCCGCCCTGAGATATGCGTTGTCATGTCGTTTCAGATACCGGATGACGCCCATGCGCCCCTCCTACGCCTCAATCCGCGGATCCAGCAGCCGGTACAGCAGATCCGTCAACAGATTCACGACCATGATGATGATGGCGATGAGTAGAATCGCCGCCTGCACCACGGGATAATCCCGGTTGGAAATGGAATTGACCAGCACACTGGAAAGCCCCGGAATATCAAAGATCTTTTCCACGACAATGGAGCCGATCAGCATATCCGTCAGCGACATGCCGAGAAAGGTCACGACGGGAAGCGACGCGTTTTTCAACAGATGCCCGTACATAACGCCGTCCACCGTATTGCCCCTGCTGTACGCCGTGCGGGCGTAATCGCTTAACGATTCCTCCAGCATAGATGCGCGCAGCATCTTCGTGGCCATGGCGGCCTTCGGCAGCGCGATACAAAAAGCCGGCAGAAGCAGATAGGCAAAGAAGCCCCCGGCGCTTTTCGAAAAAGGCACATAGGCCCCCGGCGTAAACCAGTGCAGCACCATGCCGAAGAAGGCGGAAAACAACACGCCCGTAAGAAACGGCGGCACGGCCATGATGACCTGGTTCAACACCGTCAGCACCCGGTCCGGCAGACTGTTTTCGTATTTTGCGGAATAAACGCCCACGGGAAAGGACAAGAGCATGGTAAAGAAAAACGCGATCACGGCCAGTGCGGCCGTCACCGGCAGCGTCGAGGACAGCAAGGACCAGACGCTGTCGGGATAAATGTAAGACTGGCCCAGATCCCCCTTCAGCAGTCCACCGATCCAGCGGAAATAACGGAGAACCAGCGGCGCGTCCAGGCCCAGACGTGCCCGGATTGCCGCAATCTGCTCCGGCGTACCCTCCATGCCGGCCATCCGTCGCGCGGGGTCTCCGGGGATCAGGGCAAAGGCCGCGAACACCAGAAAGCTCACCACGAACAGGGTGATCAGCATGGAGGTCAGTTTTTTCAGTGTATACTTCACTGCGCGGGACCGATCAGCGCGATATCCTGCACATAGAGCGGATAAAAGGCGTAACCGGTGAAGCGTTTGTTCAGTGCCACAAGGTTCGGCATATCCATGAGATAGACATTGGCCGCGTCCTCATTCAGAATCTGAAGGCACTCCTTGTAAGCAGCGGTCTTCTCCGCGTCGTCCGTGGCGGCCAGCGCCCGGTCGTAGGCGGCGTCATAGGCCGCGGAGCTGTAATTCACAAAATTGTTGTGCGCCGTGCTGCGGAAGCGCGACAGCATGGCCGCGGCGGTCATCGTGGAAGCGTCCACGCCGACGATGGTGGCCTGGTAATTCCTTCCGCCGTAAACGTCATCCAGCCAGCTGTTCCATTCGACGGGCTGAATCTCCATCGTCACGCCGATGCGCGCAAACTCCTCGCGCAGCACCCCGGACATTTCCACGTACTGATCGTAATTGGAAGGCACGGTCAGTGTGAAGGTAAAGCCGTCCGGATAGCCCGCCTCCGCCAAAAGCGCCTTAGCCTTCTCAATGTCCACCGCGTAGGTGTCCGTCAGGGAATCGTCAAAGTATTTGCCGAAGGAAGGGAACATGCTGCTGCCCACGGCCGTGCCCTTGCCGTCCAGCACAAAGTCCATCAGCTCCTGCGGATCCGCGGCATAGCTTAAGGCCTGGCGCACACGCGCATCATCAAAGGGCGCTTCCGCGTTGTTGAGATAAACGGCGACGACCAGATTCATGGCGCCTTCCAGAATCTCGACATCCGCGCTGCCGGAAAGCTGCTCCGTCTGCTCCGTCGTCAGGCGGCAGAACATGTCAATGGTGCCGTTCTGCAGTCCCATGGTCAGCGTGTTCACATCCGATTCGATTTTGAAGTAGCACTCGTCAATCTGTGCCGCGCGGTCCTTGTTCCAGTAATCCTCAAACTTTTCCAGCTCCAGGCTCTGCATCGCCTTGCGGGCAACATAGCGGTAGGGGCCGGTTCCCACCGGATTTCCCTCCGGGTCTTCATTGGCCGCGGGAATGACAGCCGTCGTCAGAATCGGGGCGAAATCCGTGTCCCCGTTTGTCAGCACCACTTCCACGGTATGCTCGTCAACGATGTTGACCTCCTTCACCGGTGCAAGCGTTGACTGGTACGCGGCAGACTCCGCGTCCATGCAGCGTTCCAGCGAATACTTCACGTCCTCCGCCGTCACCGTCGTGCCGTCGTGAAAGAGCACAGCCTCACGCAACGTGAAGGTATAGACCGTCGCGTCCTCATTCATGCTGTATTCGCTTGCAATCGCAGGGAGAATGTTACCGTTCTCGTCGGGCTTTACCAGCCCTTCGTAGACATTGAACAATACCTCACGGGTCCCCGCAGCCTTGGCGATATGCGGATCAAGGCTGTCGATGTCCTGAGGGATTGCAATGGTAATGCGGCTTCTTTCCGGAGCATCCGTGCCGCCCCCCGTCGTGCCGTCACCGCCTGTCGTCGATGCGGCCGCGCCTGCGGTATTCTCTACCGCGGAAGCTGCACTTGTCCCGGAGGAACTCCCCTGGTTGTCACCTGCGCACGCGCTCAGTGCAACCGTCATCGTCGCAAGCATGACGCAGACGGCTGCAAACCTCCTTCCTGTCGTCATCCTGCTTTCCTCCTTTGAAAGAATATGTAGTTTTATAACTTATTTGCCCTTCTCGTCCTTATTCATCAGGGCTTTCAGTTCGTCCATAAAGGTGTGCACGTCCTTGAACTCTCTGTACACGGACGCGAAACGCACATAGGCGACCTGGTCCAGATCCTTGATGTGACCGATGACCATTTCGCCGATCACATGGGACGGTATCTCCTTTTCGCCTTTGTTGAAGACCTCCGCCTCGACCTCATCCACAACCTTGGACATCTGCTCCGCGCTGACCGGCCGCTTATGGCAGGCACGCAGGACGCTCGTCTCGATCTTGGAGCGGGCATAGGGCTCTCTTGTGTTATCCTTTTTAATAACGATGAGAGGAATGGCCTCCACCGTCTCATAGGTCGTGAAACGCTTTTTGCAGGAATCACAGATACGCCTGCGGCGGATGGAGGTATTCTCATCCGCCGGGCGGGAATCTATGACTCTCGTATCATCTTTGCCGCAGAAAGGACACTTCATCTCTCACTCCCCTCCCCGATCAGCGTTTCTGCAAGAAATCCGGTATCTTCAGATTCTTGGGTTCCACTTTGCTCTTCACCTCCGCCGGACGGTTTAAGACGCTCGTCGCGGGTCTCGGTGCCGGCGCGGGGGCCGGAGAAGATGTGTCATCCGAATCCGGAAGGCTCTCGGCGCGCACAGGGGAAACCGGTGTCTGTACCTGTACCGGTGCCACGGGTGTGGGGGCCGGGGAAAGTCCGGAGCTCTGTACGGAAATGGCAGGGCCGCCGATGGGCGAAACCGGTGTCTGCCGCGGCTGGATGGGTGTGCCGGAAGGCACAAAGCCCGGCTGTGCCACGGGCGGTGCGTAGGCCGCCGAAGACGGTACGCCCGGAATCTGCTGACGGATGGGCTGCTGCATTGCGCCGGCGACCGTCTGCGGATGTCCCGCCTGCTGCTGGATCTGCTGACGCATGCGTGTCTGTGCGCCGCCCTTGTCTTCGATGCCCGTCGCGATCACCGTGATGTAGCAGGTATCCTTGACGGCGTCATCGTCTTCGTAAACGGAACCGAAGATGACGTTGGTCTTGTCGCCCGCGAGTTCCTGTACATAACGTGTCGCTTCGCTGACATCGGCCAGCGTTGTGTCACCGGAGACGTTGATGATGACGTCTGTCGCGCCGGCGATCGTCGTGTCAAGCAGCGGGCTTTCCACCGCCAGCTTGACCGCGTCAATGGCCTTGGTGTCACCGCGGCCGACGCCGATACCGATGTGTGCGATGCCCTTGCCCTTCATTGCGGTCTGAACATCCGCGAAGTCAAGGTTAATCAGACCGGGCTTGTTGATCAGGTCCGTGATGCCCTGGACGGACTGCTGCAAAACCTCATCCGCCTTCTTTAAGGCATCCGGCATGGATGTGCGCCGGTCCACAATTTCCAAAAGCTTATCATTCGGGATGACGATGAGCGCGTCTACATTGGCCTTGAGGTTGTCAATGCCGATGAGTGCGTTCTGCATCCTGGTGCGCGCTTCAAAGGTAAAGGGCTTTGTCACAATGCCGACGGTCAGGATCCCCATTTCCTTCGCAATACCGGCGATGACAGGCGCGGCGCCCGTTCCGGTTCCGCCGCCCATGCCGCAGGTGACAAACACCATATCCGCGTTTTCCACGGCGGACTTGATTTCTTCCGTGCTCTCTTCCGCCGCCTTCTGACCGACCTCCGGCTTGGCGCCTGCCCCGAGGCCTTTCGTCAGTTTTTCGCCGATCTGCAGCAGCGTCGCCGCTTTGCAGCGCTGCAGATCCATTTCATCGGTGTTGACGCCGATGAATTCCACGCCGATAATGTCCTCGTCAACCATCCGGTTGACAGCGTTATTGCCGGCGCCCCCTACGCCAATGACGATAATGCGTGCGCCGTTTTCCGCATCATTTGATCTGATTTCAAGCAAGGTGATTCCTCCTTCACTGATTCCCCCCTGAATCTACTATGTTATCATATAATTATTTTCGGAATTTCGCAACCTTTTTTTTGAAAAAACATTAAAAATATTAATCCGGGGCTGCTACCGTTCCTCAAAAGTGATCCCGCGGGAAGTGGGGGTGTAATCCTTCATCCGCAGGATGCCGCGTTTCCCTTCCACTTTCGGAAGGATGTGCACCAGCTGTTCCAGTTTTTCGTCGATATGGACGGCCTCTCCAAGCTCAGCCTCCACTTCGCCGAAATACAGGTAAATGTTATATTTCGCGTCAAAAAATATCTTATCCGCCGTCAGGCGGTATTTTTCCAGAAGCTGCGTGATGTTCAGCACCTGCTGAAACACCTGCTCGTTGTCGATCGGCAGCGGCTCGTGCATCACAAAGTAATTGAACTGAAGGCCAAGCACCTGCGGCACGCCCGGCAGCACCTCGCTGCCCGCGGCCACGACAATGCCCTCTCTGTCAAAATACATATTCTGGCCGAGGGATTCGATATAGCCCGCCAGCGCCTTTTCGTACACGACCAGACGCACCGTATGCGCGTCCGTCACCGTGACATCGATCCGCTCCAGGGTCGGAATGTTCTCAATCGGACGGTTGCCGTACTTCAGCTTCAGATACAGCGTGTTCTCGGAAAGATAGTCATTGATCACCATTTCCCTGATCTCTTCGTCCGTATAACGCGTGTTGCCGTCCACGCGCACCGTCTCCACACGATAATGCAAAAAGACGAAGGACGTCAGCGCCACCAGCAACAGCAAAAGCACACTGACGACGAGTGCCAGCGTCATGCCCCTGGACATGCCCGCTTCCTTCGTTCTCACGTATGTGATTTTCGCGCTTCTTTTCGGAAGCCCTTTTGCCGCAGCGACCAAGAACGCCTCCTATGTGCGGATTCTCCTTGCCACATTCATGACCACGCCGATTTCCGCCAGCTGCATGACGATGGCCGAACCGCCGTAACTGATGAAGGGCAGCGTAATGCCGGTATTCGGAATGAGACTCGTGACGACCGCGATGTTCAAAATGACCTGGATGGAGATATGTCCCATGACGCCGATCACGAGAAGCGAACCGAAGAGATCCTCCGTGTTGGACGCGATGATCACAAGGCGCCACAACAGCAGGAAGAACATCACCAGCACCGCGATGCCGCCGAACAATCCCAGTTCTTCGCAGATGATGGAAAAGATCATGTCATTCTGCACTTCCGGGATAAAGCCGGTTTTCTGGATGCTCTGGCCTAAGCCCTTGCCGAAGATCCCGCCGGAGCCGATGGCGTACAGCGCCTGCAGCGGCTGGTAGCCCTTGCCGGAAGCGTAGGCCTCTAAGTCGTTCCAGGCGAAGATACGCGCGAAACGTACGGACTGCGTGGGATCCGCGTAATTCAAAATATAGTAAATGATGCCGGTCACTGCCGCCGTCGCACCGGCCGCAATCGCGACAAAGCGCTTGTAGCCCGGTGTTGCCACGAAGAGCATAATCATGGCGATGCCGAGGACGATGATGGCACTGGAGAGATTCTCCGTAATCTTGTAAATCATCACGACGATGGGCACCGTCGTCAGGAAACAGAACAGGAAGCCCTTCCAGGACTTTGCCTTTTCCCGCATCGTGGTGATCAGCGCCGCCAGGAAAACGATCATCGCGAACTTCGCCACCTCCGCCGGCTGGATGGAAATCTTCCAGAGATAGAGCCAGCGCTTGGCACCGTTCGCCTCATAGCCGTAAGGAATGATGAGCAGAATCAGTCCCGCCGCGAAAAGATAGGCCGGCATGGCCAGAGGCTTGAGCAGACGGTAATGCGGGAACACCGAAAGCAGGAACATCACGCCGATGCCAAGCGTACATGCCGCCAGCTGCCGCTTCAGGTAATAGGTGGTATCCCCGAACTTCATGCCGGCTTCAAAGGAGCTGGTGGAAAACAGCATGATCAGGCCGAAAATGCAGAGGAAAAACACGATCAGGATCAGGGAATAATCCACATATCCCGTCGTCTTTTCCTTCTCTGCCGTCACGGGCGCTTCCGTCACCTGCGGACGCCCGGGCATCCGCCGGATGACCGCTTTTTCGCGGGGCATCGCCACCGCCTGTTTTCTGACTGCCGATCCTGTCATCTTACTCCTGTTCTTCCAACGCTTCCGTTAAGGCACGGAAGCGGTTTCCTCTTTCTTCGTAATCCTTGAACATGCCCCAGCTGGCGCAGGCCGGCGAAAGCAGCACCGCGTCGCCTTCCTTTGCCGCCTCTGTGGCCTTTGCAAACGCTTCTTCAAAGCTCTCCGCGAACACAATGTCCGTAAAGCCCTGTGCTCTCGCGCTTTCGGCGATCTTTTCCGCGGTCTTTCCGATCAGCACCAGTGTCCTGACCTTTCCGGGAAAGAGCTTTGTCCAGCTGTCATACGTGCTTTCCTTGTCATAGCCGCCGCCGATGAGCACCGTCGGTTTTGTCATCGCGCGCAGTCCCTGGATGGCCGCGTCGGGGTTCGTCGCCTTGGAATCGTTGTAAAAATCCACGCCCTTCTTTGTCGCGATGAACTCGATGCGATGCGGCACCGGCGCGAAATTCCGGATCACCTCCACGGCGGAAAAGGGTTCGTGGCCGAGCGCGATCACGATGGCGAGCGAAGCCATCACATCCTCCGCGCCCGCGCTGCCGACGAGACGGCATTCCGAAAAGCGCATCAGCACATAATCCGCGTCACCGAGACCCGTCACCGTGATCTCGTCGCCGTTCAGCCATAAGCCGCGCGGCGGTCTGTCCCCGGAGGAAAACCACAGCACCTCCGCCGTGCAGCGCGTTTCGCCGAATTCCCGGAGCAGCGGGTCCATATAATTCAGCACACAGAAATCGCCCTGCTCCTTCCGCTGCAGATTGGTGATTCTCTCCTTCGCTTCCGCGTAGGCCTCCATCGTGTGATGGCGGTCCAGATGATCCGGCGTGATGTTCATAATGCAGGACACATCCGCATGAAACTCCTCCACCGCCTCCAACTGGAAGCTCGAAATCTCCGCGACGGTCACGCCGCTCTTCTTCGTGTCCAGCGTATGCAGGGCAAAGGCGTCGCCGATGTTGCCGACGACAAAGACCTCTTCGCCGTAATGATAAGCGGGTCTTGCGGAAAGCAGCGCGCCCGTGAGCGTGGTCGTCGTTGTCTTGCCGTTCGTGCCCGTGATCGCGACGAGCGTCCCCTGCATCAGTCGGTAGGCCAGCTCGATTTCCGAATAAATCGGAATGCCCTCTTCCTTCAGCGAAAGGATGATGGGCGCGTCCATCGGCACGCCGGGCGACGGCACGCAGCAGTCCAGTTTCTTTAACTCCGCTTCCGGCAGCGTCCCTGCAAAGATCTCCGTCTTCGCCCGGTCCTCTTCCATCAGCGCTTCCCGGACGTCCTCTTCCGTCCGTTTTTCGTTCTGTTCCAGAAGAACCGGCGTTGCGCCGCAGGCCAAGAGCAGATGCACGGCAGCCACACCGGAACGCCCCGCCCCGATCACGAGTATGCGCTTTCCCTCAAAGGCCGCCTTCTGTTCTTTTCTGCTCCTTGCCTGTGCCATGAATTCCTGTTCCTTCTTCAACGGAAGCCCGCGAAGGCCGCGATGCAACCGAAGATCGTCACCAATGTAAACATATATACCACGCGGGTTTCCGACCAGCCGCCGAGCTCATAATGATGATGTATCGGCGCCATCCGGAAAATCCGCTTTCCGTGTGTCAGTTTGAAATAACCCACCTGCAGCACCACCGAGAGCACCTCAACGAGATAGATGATGCCGAAGATCGGGATGAACAGCGGGATGCGCAGCACATAGGCCGTGCCGACCACAAAACCGCCGATGGCCAATGAACCCGTGTCTCCCATCATGACGCGCCCGGGGTAGACGTTATAGAACAGGTAACCCAGAAGCGCACCGCACATGGCCGCCGGTGCCGGCGTCACGCCGCCGCGGAACAAAAAGGCCGCAACGGTCAGAAACGCGGCAACCACCGCCGTCACCTGTCCGCAGAGACCGTCCACGCCGTCCGTAAAATTCGTGCCGTTGACGGTGCCGAGCGTCACGATGATCAGCAGCGGATATTTCAGCCAGCCGAACTCCGTGAACAGAGGCCCGCCGCCGATGCCGTCCAAAAAGGGCACGCGGACGGAAAGCCCGGAGTCCGTAAAGCTCTCGACATAAAAGGCAAAGAGCGCCGTCACGGCGAACTGCAATACCAGCTTCTGCACCACGGTGAGCCCTAAATTCCTGTGCTTGATGACCTTGATATAGTCGTCCAAAAATCCGATGAGCCCGAAGCCCGCCGTCATGATCAGGATGGCCACATTTTCTTCGAGATCCCCGAAGCTCTTGCCGAAGCCGAACATCCAGGCGAAGGTGATGATCAGTGTCGGAATCAGGAAAATGAAGCCGCCCATGGTCGGGGTGCCGCCCTTTTTCTTATGCGACTCCGGCCCTTCCTCACGCTCGGTCTGCGCGGCCTTTTCCTTTTTCAGCATCTGAATCACAAAAGGCCCCAGGAACATTGCGGCGACAAAGGCCGCAAAGAAGGGGATCATGATACCGATGATGACATTGGACTGATAGTATTGAAACATCTATGCTTCTTCTCCCGCTGAACTCAGGGTGTCTGTTCCGGTTCTTCTCTCGTCTCCGAGGCTGTGGTTCTGCCGCCTTCGGGAACGTCTTCCTGCGGTTCCTCTTCGGAAGGCTCCGTTTCTTCCGTGCCTTCCTCACTCTCCTCCTCCGGAAGGTCGTAGAGCATATAGGTGTGTTCGCGCATCTTGTGCAGCTCCTCGCGCTCTTCCGTCGTCAGCTCTTCCGTCATCGGGATGCCCAGATACGGCAGCACCTCCGTCAGGATGTTCTTGACGATGCCGGTCGCGTAACGCGAGCTGTCCTGCTCCGCCGCGTTGGGTCTGTCCACGACGACGTAAATCGCGATCTGCGGATTGTCCGCGGGCGCATAACCCATAAAGGAAACCACGAACCATTTCTTCTGCGTGCGCGGCAGTGTCTCCGCCGTGCCGGTCTTTCCGCCGATGCGGTAGCCCGCAGGTCTTGCGCTCTTGCCGGAGCCTTCCTGTCCGCTCACCACGGTGTTGCAGTAATTCCGGATGATATCGGAGGTGGTGGCGGAAACGGTCTGCTTCAGCACGCGGGGCTCGATGTTCTTGACGGTCGCGCCGCTGTCGGAGACCACACGCTTCACCACATGCGGTTCGTAATAATAGCCGCCGTTGACCAGCGAGGAAAAGGCGGAGATCGTTTCGATCATCGTCACGTTAAAGCCCTGCCCGAAGGTGTAGGTGGCAAGCTCCGTCTCTCCCATCTGATCCGCGCCGAAAACCAGATCCTGTGTCCTGGCCTCGCCCGCGAGATCAATGCCGGTGCGCAGACCGAAGTTGAACACGTTCTGGTATTTGGAAAAATCGCTGATCCCCATGCTCGCGCCGATGTGCATCATGGCGACGTTGCAGGAAACCTCAATCCCGCGCTGTACGGAGACCGGACCGTGTCCCGCCGTGTTGTGGCAGGCGATGTCGTAATCCCCGACGTGCAGCTGTCCGTTGCACTGGTACCACTCGTTGCCGACAATCGCGCCGCTTTCAATCGCCGCCGCCACCGTAAAGGGCTTGACGACGGAGCCGGGCTCATAGGTATCGCTGACGCAGAAATTACGCCACAGCGCGTTGTACTGCTGCATCAGCAGATCATATTCCATCCCGTCCAGCAATTCCTCGGTCAGGTAGGTGTATTCGTTTGCCGCGTCGCGCACGTAATTGCCCTGCTCGTCCACCATGGGGCGTCCCAAGAGCGGCGTGCGGTTCTGCGTGTCGGCCGGGCTGTAATCCGGATACGAAGCCATCGCGAGAATCTCGCCGGTGTTGACGTTCTGGATGATGCAGCCGATGTTGTGCGCGCCGTCCGCCCGGCGGGCCACGTTTTCATGCGCCTCCGCAAACTCGCGGATGTTGCGTTCCACCATCGCCTGGATGTTGGAATCGATCGTCAGCACCACCGTGTTACCCGCGCTCGCTGGAATCACCGTATACTGCGGATTCGCGTCGTCGCCGAGATAACCGTACTCGCGCCCCGGCGTGCCGCTCAGCACATCGTTGTAATACTCTTCCACGCCGTACAGTCCGTTGCCGTCGCTCGTGGTAAAGCCGATGACGCTGCCGGCCAGAGACCCGTTCGGGTACGCGCGGCGGTAGCCTTCCTCAAACCAGACGCCGCGGATGTTTTCGTTGTAGTTTTCGCTTTCCTCGTCCATGAGATCGCGGAAGGCCGTGATCTGCTCGTAGGGCACGGTCCGCTTCAGCACATAATAACGGGAGCCCTGATGCGTGTTGATATAGGTCAGCACCGTTTCCTCGTCAATGCCGAACTTCGACACCAGCGCCGCCATCGTCGGCCCTAAGTAGCTGTCCTTTTCCAGCACCGCCTTCGTGTCCAGGATGATGTTGTAGACGCGCTCCGACAGCGCAAAGACCGTGCCGTTGGCGTCCACAATCCTGCCGCGGCGCGCGGCCAGCGTCCTGGAATCATACTGCTGCTGCGACAGCACCTGGCGCTTGTAGCTCTCGCTGTTGTCGCGGACGATGAGATACAGCCGCATGCCCAGCACGACAAAAACGGCAAGGACGATCAGGAACACCATGACCAGCTTCCTTCTCATCCATGTCGCAACGCCGGGTTTTGTTTTTCTTTCGCGTCTTTCCTGCATGAAGCTTCCTTATCTGCCGGCACCGGGGATCTCCGAGGTCTGCCGCACGTAGTCCATGCCGCCGCCGTCGGAGTATGTGACGATCTGTCCTTCCTCCACATAGCGCATCCCGTATTCCTGGATGGCAATCCGCCTGACCTCCTCCAGATCAATGTTGCCGTTGATCCGGTTATAGTTTTCGTCGTTCTCCTTGGTGAGCAGGGTGAGCTGCTTTTCCATATCGCGGATGCGGCTCGCGCTTTCCGAAATGCTGGACTGCAGCATGATGTAAGCAAAGAGCACAAGACCCGCCGCCGTGAGCGACAGTGTCAGAAACAGCATATAGAGACGGTTTGCGCGGCGCTTCTTTTTCGTATGCGCCCGTCGCTGTACCTCGCGCGCATATCCCGCGCCTTCCCTGCGGTCGATTTTTCTGGCCGCGGTGCCGTCCGTGTAATAAGCCCTGTACGTTCCTGCCATGACTCAGTTCCTCCCTGCCCGCTCAAACACGCGGAGCTTTGCGCTTTTCGCGCGTGTATTATTCCCGATTTCCTCTTCCGAGGGGACGATTGCTTTTCTTGTTACCTGCTTTCCCGCCGGTGTTCTGCCGCAGGTGCAGACCGGAAACTGCGGCGGGCAGATGCAGGGGTTTTCGTTCCTTCGAAAACATTGCTTGACGATTCTGTCCTCCAGCGAGTGAAAGGTGATGACCGCGATGCGCCCGCCGGGGGCAAGAAATCCGATCATTTCGTCCAGGCTCTCGTCCAGACCCGTCAGCTCTTCGTTGACCGCAATCCGCAGCGCCTGGAACACCCGCTTGGAAGGATGGGATCCTTTTTTGCGTGCCGTCTTCGGGACGGTCGCGTAAATGATCTCGTTGAGCTCTTCCGTCGTTGCCACCGGCGCTTCTTCCCTCTGCGTCACGATCCGGTGGGCGATGGCCTTCGCAAAGCGTTCTTCTCCGTAGTCCCTAAAGATCCTCGTCAGCTCCTCTTCCGTTTCCTCTTGCAGCAGATCCGCGGCGGTTTTGCCTCTGTCCTGCGCCATCCGCATATCCAGCGGTGCGTCCTGCATATAGGAAAAGCCGCGGGCGGGATCGTCAATCTGGTGGCTTGAGACCCCTAAGTCCAAAAGGATGCCGTCAAGGGCGGGAACGCCTGCTTCCTTTAAGACGGATACGGCGTTTTTGAAATTGTCCCGGAACAGCCGGACCTTATCCCCTTCGTCCTTCAAGCGTTCCGTTGCTTCCGCAATCGCGTCCGCATCAAGATCAAATCCGTACAGCCTTCCTTCCGGGCCAAGCCGCCTTGCGATTTCCGCGGCATGTCCCGCGCCGCCGAGCGTACCGTCAAGATACTGTCCTTCCGGCCGGATCTTCAGCGCTTCCACCGCTTCTTCCGGCATCACGGAGATATGTCCGAACCCCTGGGATGCGGGATTCTTCATATCTTCAGACCCAGTGCGCTCATGTTCGCGGCGATGTCCTCGATGTTCTCAAAGGTCGATGCGTCTTCCCAGCGCTCCTTGCTCCAGATTTCAATGCGGGAACCGACGCCCACCACCACCGCTTCCTTTTTGATGTCCGCGTGGTTCAGCAGCTCCGCCGAAAGCTGGAAGCGGCCCTGCTTGTCCGGCTCCGCGTCCACGCTCCCCGCGCTGAAGAATCTGGAAACCTCACGCGCGCCCTTGTCATAGATGGAAAGCTCCTGCAGCTGTTCGTCGAAAGCGTTCCAGTCATCGGGGGTAAAGGCGTAAAGACATCCGTCAAAACCCCGGGTGACAACAAACCTGTCGCCCAGCGCTTCGCGGAACTTCACGGGCATACAAATCCTGCCCTTCGCGTCAATATTGTGGTTGTAACTTCCACGGAATGTTGCTTTCATTGAACGGTTTCCTGCATCCTCACCATAATTCACCACAAAACGACATTTTTCCCCACACAAACCCATTCTAATACACTTTATCGGAAAAAACAATCATTTTTTTAGTTTTTTTTAAAAAAAATGGGGTGAACATATGATCGTTGTGTTGCTATGACCAAAAAATAACAACATATGCGGTCAGGGATGACGGCAGGGGCAAAATCATGTTATACTGTTTTTTCGGGGAGGAAGTCCTGCATGCGAAAAACCGCGTTTCAATTTTTCATATGTGCGCTTGTGCTGTCTGCAGCCCTGCTGCTGCACCAGTTTCCTATGGGCAGCACGGCACTGCGCGTGCAGGCCGCGCCGCAGGAGGCCGCGGAGGAACTTACGCTGACCGTGCGTGCCGGCGACAACAACGCACCGCAGCTGACGGACAATAATTACAACAGCATCGTCCGTGTCCCCGGCGGACAGACCCTGACGGTTTCGGCGGAAAAGCCCATCGCGGGCCTTTACATCGAATGGGCGGATCCGGGGGAACATGCCCTCTGGACGCTGAGCGCCAACGGCCAAAGCTATACCGGCGGCAGCAACGACTTTCTGCACGAATACGCGCAGATGCCCGGCGGTTCCGCCGCGGAATGCACGCTGACGCTGGAGGAAGAACGGGCAATCGCCAACATTCACGGCTATACCGAAGGCGAACTGCCGCCGGATGTGCAGGTCTGGGAGCCGCCGCTGGCACGCGCGGATTTTCTTGCGCTGGTGACGCACCCGGACGATGAGCTGCTGTATCTCGGCGGTGTCATCGCCACCTACGCCGGAGAGCAGAAGCTGCGTGTACAGGTGGCACACATGGTCAATTTCCGCGTCGACGAGCCCATCCGGGAACACGAAAAGCTGGACGGTCTCTGGGTTCTCGGCGTGCATGCCTACCCCGTGACCTTTCCCTTTGAAAAGGACGTGTACAGCGAATCCCTTGCCCAGGCCGAAAAGCAGTATGACCGGGATGCCGTGACGGCCTGCGTGACGGAGGCCATCCGCCGCTTCCAGCCGCTCGTTCTTGTGACCCAGGATTTCAACGGCGAATACGGACACGGTGCCCACATGCTTCTCGCGCATGCCGTGGCGGACGCGCTGGAGGAAGCGCCGGACGCGGCGGCCCGCCCGGAATCCGCCACACAGTACGGTGTCTATGACGTCCCCAAGGCTTACTTTCATCTGTATGCGGAAAACAAGATTTACCTTGATATGCGCGCGCCGCTCTCCTTTGCGGACGGACAGAACGCGCTGGAAATCGTGACCTACGCCTTCAAAAAGCATGTCTCACAGGAATACACCAAATACTACGTCTCGGACGATGTCGCACAAAAGCACCGCAACATCGCGGACTTCGGTCTTTACCGCACGCTGGTCGGCACCGACACGACGGCGGACATGACGGAACACATCACCACCTACGGCGAGCAGGAACGGATTGCGCTGGAGGAAGCTGAGGCAAGGGAAGCGGAACTGCGCCGGCAGGAAGAAGAAAAGGCAAAGGAAGAAGCCCTCGCCGCACAGCATGCCCTGGAAAAAGAAGAAGCGGAAGCCGTCATCCGCGAGGAAGAAGAAATCCGCCAGAGCACCGGCCGCACGGGTCTGATCATCGGCATCACCGTCGGCGTCCTTGTGCTGATCATTCCGCTTGTGATTTCCAACACTGTGCGCTGGTCGGACGCAAAAAAACGGCGCTCACGCAGGAACCGTCAGCGCCGTAAGTAATCTCTCTTTTGGATTCCGCGATCAGAGATTTTCGTTCTCCGCATTGCCGCGGATATTGACCACCTTCCAGGTACCGTCCGCCGCACGGACAAGGTAAATCGTTGAGTCAAACACGTCCGTCCGGTTTTCTCCGGTCTTGGTCAGCGTCATGTGCATTTCCAGATACACATCCACGGCAGCGGTGTTTTCGTCAAACTTGACGACACGCGTCACCTTCTCCTCCGTAAAGGGCGGATTGTTCAGCGTGTGCTTCGAGGTGAAGGTAATGTCAATGGAGGAGCCCCACTGCTTCGCCTTCTGCTCCATGCTGGTTCCCGCGATGAAGTAAGGCTCCAGCTGGTAATAGCCGTGCAGGTTACCGCCGAGGTCATCGCGTAAAAACATGGACCACTGCTTCGCGAAGCCGATGGCGTCGAAATCAATGCCCGCTTCCTCCGTGGACGCGAAGGTGTGGGTTTCCTCATACAGCTCCGTCAGATCCATCTGTTCCGAGACGGTCACCGGCAGCTGTGTGCCGCCGTCCGAAACCGTAATCACCGCTTCCTTGGTCAGATGATCCACCACATAGGTGTTTATCGTCGGCACCGTGACGTGATCCGCGCCGTCCGCAAAGCCCGTAAAGGCTTCCGAGCTGACGGGATCCGACAGGGCTCTGCCGTTCAGGGTCACATCAAAGACGGAGGGTGCCTTGATCTCATAGCGGAAAAACTCGATGTCCGGTTCCGCCTCATAGCCGACAAATTCCAAAACGTCGTAGCTGAGCAGATCCATCCAGCTCTTTTCCTCGAGGCTCCGCAGATAGGTGGTAAAGAGCTTCCGCCCTTCCTTATGCACGCTGTAAGCCTGTTCGTTGCCGCGGTCGGCATAGTCCGCGCGGCGGATGATCAGATCCGAGCCGTCCGCGAGATAGGCGCGGATGTTGGCCGCCGCTTCCCCGGGTGACTCATAGACGGGGTTGCTGACAAACATCGTCTGGATGTCCGATTCGCTTAAATCCGCGAGATGTGCGCGGATAACGCTCTCCGGTACGTTTTCCTTATACTCTTCCATCGTCTTGCGCACGCTCCGGACGATGATAAAGAGCGCGACCGCAAGGACTGCCACAAAGACGGCGTAGCAGATCCAGAACACTTTGCTCTTCTTCTTCCGCCGTTTTTTCTTCTTCGTGTTTTTCACGTTCGAAAAGCCTTCCGCACGCGTACGGGTACCGCCGCTGCCGCTCCGGTGTGCCGTGCCGCTGCCGCTGCGCGTACCGCTTCCCGCTGCCGTTGCAGGACGCTTCTTCGGTCTCTCCTGCTGCCCCTCCGCCGGAGCCGTCTGCTGCACGGGGACCGCGCCTGCGCTCCTTGTGCCCGCTGCTCCCGCGGCAGGCTTCTTCGTCCCGGAGGCCGTCTTCTTTACGCCCATGCCGCTCTTGTCGGAGACCGTTTTCTTTGTCCCGGCAGACGTTTTCTTCGTCCCCGCAGACGTTTTCTTTGTTCCGGATGCCGGCTTCTTCCCGAGTCCCACAGCCGCGCTTTCCTTGCGCGCCTGCACGGAGCGGTCATCCAAAAACTCATCCCATTCCCAATTCTGATCCAACTGTCTGCTCTCCTGTCTCTTTACTGCTCCGGTGCCACCAGGAAGGCGGTCGGAATATTCCATGAAGAATTCGAATAATACAGCGTTACGCTCGTCTGTAAATACTCGCCGTTATAATACATGCTGGTGGAGGAACCGCCGTCCAGGTTGGCGGCGTTCACCGCGCCGTAACGCTCCATCACGTCAATGAGATCCAGGGCCGTCGCACCCAGGTGTCCGTTCGCGCCCCTGCCGTCCGTCACAAACAGCAGCACCTTGCCGTCCGCCGTCTGTCCGATGGCCGTGCGCGGATTGGCGCCGGAGCCCATGCCGTTCATTTCCCTGCGCTCCCCGTTGATGATGAGCTTCACGAAGTGGTTGTTGGCGTCCGTCGCTTCCTCCTGAAACGCGACCGCGTCACGGATGCGCTCCTGCTCGATGATCTGACGCACCTGCGCTTCTCCCATGCCGTTGATGTCAATGATGTTGAGGATGTTGTCCTCATTGAAGCCGATGAGCACGAGCCCCTGATGCGCCAGGCCCGTCATGTTCTGGACCTCTCCGTGCACCACCACGGGACCGTAGGGATGACCGCCGGCGTTGCCGGAGGATTCATACAGGCCGCCGTTGATGCCGGCCACCGCGCCCTTTTCGTTGACGATGGTGTCCAGGGTCTTGCCGTACTGTCCCCAAGGATACGTCGTACCCACAAAGACGCGCGAGGGATCCCTGACGATCATCATCGTGCCCGTGTAATTGTCTCCCGCCACCTTCTCCACAACAATCGGCTCCGTGTTCTCTTCTTCCTCCGCCGGCGTTTCCGCAATCTGGATCAGCGAGGCATCCGAGTCCTGCTCCATCGCGACCATGGAATTCTTCTCGACGATCTCCGTGACGGTGGCGCTGTCCAGCACCATACCGACCACCCACTTCATCTGCCCGGATTCCAGCATGCTGGTCACAAAGAGATCCCGCGCCTCGACGCTGGGGCCCTTCACAATCGTGTTGATGGAAAGATAAGCGACCAGCACCAGCCAGACAAGGATGGTAAAAATCACCAGCAGTGTGCGTAAGATGTATTTTCCGGCTCTTCTCATGTTGTTTCCTCTTTTCTTTTGTTCCGTAAATACAGGATCAGTACCGTCGCGCAGACGAACAGGGCTCCGCCCAGCACCTGCGACACGGCGATTTCCGTTCCCGGAAAGCGCAGCTGGTCCGTCCGCAGTCCCTCGATCAGAAAACGGCCGAGGCCGTAACCGCCGAGGTACATCAGCATCCGCTCGCCCGCAAAACGGGAAAGCTTCTTTTTGCTGTACCACAGCAGAAGCAGCAGCAGGCAGAGATTCCAGGCGCTTTCGTAAAGAAAGGTCGGGTGCACCTGGATGTAATTCATCCCGCTCTCCACATGCAGCGCGATCTCCTGTGTGATGTCCGAGCCGCGTACCATCGACAGCGGCAGGCGCATCGCGAACAGCCCCTCCGTGTAACCGCCGAAGGCCTCGCGGTTTGTGAAATTGCCCCAGCGTCCGATGGACTGTCCCAGCAGGATGCCGTGCACCATCACATCCGCGTACCGCGGGAAGGACAGCTGTTTCTTTTGGACGTAAAACAGCAGTGTCGCCGCCGCGGCAATCAGTCCGCCGTAAAAGGCCAGTCCGCCCGCCCGGAGATTAAAGATCTGAAGCAGATCGCCCCGGTACGCGTCCCAGGAGAACACCACATAGTAAATGCGTGCGCCGACGATGGAAAGGACAATGCACCACAGCGACGCGTTCCAGACTTCCTCCCCCTTCAGCTCTTCCCTGTCGGCCAGACGCGCGGACAGCGCGACCGCCAGCAGCATGCCGAGCGTAATGATCAGACCGTACAGCGCAATCTCGATCCCGAATATCGTAAAGCTCTTCGGTACGTAAGGCAGCGTAATCCCCAGGTTCGGGAAAGAGATTTCCATATCGTTCATACGTTGAACCTGAAAGTAATCACATCCCCGTCGCGGACGATGTATTCCTTCCCCTCCATGCGCACAAGGCCCTTCTCCCTGGCCGCTGCCGTGCTTCCCTCGCGCACAAGGTCCTCATAGGAAATGACCTCCGCCTTGATGAAGCCGCGCTCGAAATCCGTATGAATCTTGCCGGCAGCCTTCGGTGCCTTTGTGTTGACGGGAATCGTCCAGGCCCTTGTCTCGTCCTCTCCCGTGGTGAGGAAGCTCATCAGACCGAGCGTTTCATAACTCGCCGCAATCAGTTTATCCAGGCCGGAGCGGGTCAGTCCCAGCTCCTGCAAAAACTCCTGCTTCTCTTCTTCTTCCAGTTCGGAAAGCTCCGCTTCCACCTTGGCGCAGACGACGAAAACCTGCGCGTGTTCTTCCTCTGCGTGCTTCCGCAGTGCCTGCACATGCGCGTTGGACGCGCCGTCGTCCGCAAGATCTCCGTCCTCCACATTGGCGGCAAAAATCACGGGCTTGGCCGTCAGCAGCTGATAGCCGGAAAGCCAGGCACGCTCGTCCTCGTCCGTGCATTCGATGCCGCGCACGGGCGTATTCCCTTCCAGACGTTCCTTTAAGCGCAGCAAAAACGCGTGCTCCTTGCCCGCGGTCTTATCCATTCTGGCGGTCTTGGCGATTTTCGCGATGCGGCGCTCCAGCACCTCTAAGTCCGCAAACAGAAGCTCCAGGTCAATCGTGCCCGCGTCCCGCACCGGATCAATCGTACCGTCCACATGCGTCACATTTGCGTCATCAAAGCAGCGCACGACATGAACAACGGCATCCACCTCGCGGATATGCGCAAGGAACTGGTTGCCCAGGCCCTCGCCCTTGGACGCGCCCGCGACCAGTCCCGCGATGTCCACAAACTCAATCGTGGCGTAAATCGTCTTTTTGGAATGAAAGAGCGCAGAAAGCGTATCCACCCGCTCATCCGGCACGGTGACGATGCCCTTGTTGGGCTCGATCGTGCAGAAGGGGTAGTTGGCCGCCTCCGCTCCCGCTTTTGTCAGTGAATTAAATAAGGTACTCTTGCCGACATTCGGCAGACCCACAATGCCTAATTTCATTTCTTTACAAACTCCCCGCTACTGCAATAACGCTTCATTTTACCACAAGATAGGACAGAATTCAATGAACGGGGACTAAATCCTGCGGTCTTAGGTCTTCCCTGCTTCCTCTCCCGGGGCAGCGGAACAGGCGGCCCGCAGGCCTTCCCAGTCCGAGCTTCCGGCGCATTTCCGGACCCTCGCAAAGCGTTCCTTTTCCGCCTCCGGCAGACGGTACCCCTCCATCTGCCGCAGCAGCCGCCGGATGCCGTCCGCGTCATAGATGGCGGATAGCTCAGAAACCGCTTCATAAAACTCCGTAAGCTCCTCCGGATCAATTTCCGGAAGCGACAGATCCTCCGCGGCGGTCTCGCCGAAGAAGGGCTTCATCGCCTCACCCAGTGCACGGTAGGCCTGAAGCAATTTCGGCGTCAGCTCTTTTTCGAGACGCCGGGCTTCCTCCGCGGAGACCGCTTCCAAAGGCGCTTCTTCCGCGACAGTCGCCTGCTCCGCCCTGCGCGCTTTCGTTGCTCCGCCGTCCGCGTTTTCCTGTTCGCTCCGCTCCGACCGGATGATCTTTTCCTCCGGCAGATAACGCAGCAGCATTTCCTCCAGCGCCGCGCTCTCCACGGGCTTGGAAAGATAATCGGTAAAGCCCTGCTCCAGATAGCGGTCCCGCGCCCCCTGCACGGCATCCGCCGTCAGACAGATGATGGGCAGACTGTCCGTGCTTTCATCCGGCAGCGCACGGATCCGCTTCTGCGCCTCCGCACCGTCCATTTCCGGCATCCGCTGGTCCATCAGAATCAGGTCAAAGGATTTCTGCTCCACAAGGGCAATCGCTTCCTTTCCGCCGGACGCCGTCGTGACCTGCATCTGTGTCTTTTTCAGCAGACCGCGGATGACCATGAGATTCATTTCCGTATCGTCCACCACAAGTATCTCCGCCTCCGGTGCATGGAAGCTTTCGTGATAGCTCCCGCTTTCGCGCGTGCTCTGGCGGAAGGACTCGCGGAAATCACCGATCGGCTCCCTGGAGACGATCTTCTGCGGGATGCTCACGGTAAAACGCGAACCCTCCCCGTAAACGGAATCCACCGCAATGATGCCGCCCATCATTTCCACCAGGTTCTTGGTGATGGCAAGCCCGAGGCCCGTGCCCTCCACTGTTTTGTTCCGGTTCAGATCCATGCGCTCGAACTTGCCGAACAGCTTATCCATATCCTCTTTTTTGATGCCGATGCCGGTATCCTCCACGATGGCCGTCAGGTTGACGCTGTCTTCCTCGCCGGAGACGGCCCGTTCCTCCACCGTCAGCTTCACGCTGCCCTTGAGCGTATATTTCACGGCATTGTTCAGCAGATTGGTGATGACCTGGCGGATTCTGACTTCGTCGCCGCTCAGATGATCCGGCAGATTCTGGTCCACGAAAACGTCAAAGGCCAGATCCTTATCCTTCGCACGGAAGAGAATCATGTTGCTGACATCGTTTAAGACACTGGAGAGCCGGTAGGGCGCTTCCACAATCTCCATTTTCCCGGATTCGATTTTGGAAAAATCCAGAATGTCGTTGATGATGGAAAGCAGATTCTTGCCCGCGCTGTCAACGTTTTCGGCATAGGAAATGGTTTCCGGCTCTTTGCTTTCCCTTAAGATCATCTCGTTCATGCCCAGCACCGCGTTGATCGGCGTGCGGATCTCATGGGACATGTTCGCGAGAAAGTCCGATTTGGAGCGGTTTGCAGCATCCGTCGCTTCCATCGCGAGGCTGAGCTCCTTCATCATTTTTCTCGTTCCGAAGAAGGTCCAAAGCATGCCGCTGATCAGGATGAGCAGCAGGGCCACCATGATGTAGGCAATCAGAATCCGTTCCGGCCCTTTCAGCACATCGTCCGATACCGCCGCGACGACGCACCATTTACAGGAGCGGATCGGACTCATGAACATGTTGCGCACGACGCCGTCGTAATCGCTGAGCGCCACCATGTCGTAGGTTTCGCTGCTGATGGTCTGTTCCAGTTCCAGATAGATGCCGTCCTGCAGCGCCGCCATCTCCTGCGGCAGATCATCGACATAGCCGAAGGCTTCGTAGGGATGCAGCGCCATCCCGTAATAACTGTCGATGAGAAAGAGGTAGCTGTTGTCCGGCACAAGCGAGGTATCGACGATCTCAAGGAAGGCGTCAATATACAGGTCAATGGCCAGCACCCCGGCGAGGCTCCCGTCCTGCCGCCGGCAGGAAACGGAGGCGGTCATGACAAAGCTTCCGGTGGAAACATCGCGGTAGGGTGCGGTAAAGAAGATTTCCCTTGTATCCAGTACACTTTGATAATACTCCCTGGAGCGCAGATCATAGTCCGTATCAAAGCCGTTCGCGGTCGCCAGACCTCCCTGTGTATCAATGAAATACAGGTCGCAGATCTCGTCAAAATCCTGTCTTCCGATGACGGCCCGTTCCAGATAAAAGGTCAGAAACTCCGGATCAAAACGATCGATCGTTTCCAGCGAGGCTCTCTGGTTTTCAATGATTTCCATTTTGGCGGACAGCCAGGAATTGATGGTCTCCGCCGTGGCGTTCGCGAGCAGCTGATAGTGCTCACAGGCCGTGTTCCTCAGCCGGTCCGACAAAAACTTGGCCGTGATGCCGGCAACGGCACCAAAGAAGAGCAGCAATATGAGGAGAATCCCCAGCCGGTTTTTCCAGCGTTTGATCTTTAATTCCCTCATTCCGATTTCTCCGATAAAATATTGCCGTAGCCCTCAAGCACACGGGCCAGTTCGGACAGCTCCTTCGCGCCGATCATCCGCGCACTTGATTTCAGGGCATGCACCTGAATCGCGTAGTTCTCATAATCTCCGGCCGCGGACAGCTGTTCAATTTCATCCGCCCGCTCCTGAATCTGCTCATAAAAAGCGCGGAGCGTGTTCTCCAGCAGTTCGTCGGACACCATGTATTTCCTGGCCTCCGGCAGATCCATGCCGTCCACGCTCTCATAGACGCTTTCGAGGACGGTCTTTTCTTCCGCCGCTGTTTCGCCGGAAGGAACGGTTTTGGGGACTGCCGTCTCCGCCTGCGCCGGCAGGGCCTTACTTTGCGCAGGAACGGCATCCGTCCGCACCGGCGTCTGTATGTGCTCCGTCTGCACCTGTGCGGCATCCGCCTGCGCCCGTGCGTTTTCGTTTTCCGCCTGCGCCTGCGCCGGCGCTTCCTGAGCCCGCTTCTCACGCGCACGCCACACACGGGAGATCACAAAGGCCGTCAGGAGGAACACGCAAAGGAACAGTACAAAGATCCTGACCAGGCCGCTGTATACCTCGGTGAACAGGCCGCTCTTTTCCGCCACAAGCACAACGTTCCACTGCTCCATCACGTCACACACAAAGAGGACGCAGTGTTCGCCCTCCAGCGTCATTTCGAAATAATCGTTTCCGCTGCCCGATACACGCTGCATCAGGCCGACGCCGTAAGGCCGGGAAAACAGATTGTCGCCGATGAGGGAGTTGTCCCGGTGCGCGATCACGGTCCCGTCCCTGCCGATGACAAAGGCGTAACCCTGTCCGTTGATGTTGCTCTGTTCCACAACGGACTGCATGTATCCGGTAATCAGATCCGCCGCCAGAACGCTTTCCCCGTCATGCAGCTGCTTGCAGATCGATACCACCATGGAGCCCGTCTGCGCGTCCAGGTAGGGCGTCGCGATCGTGACAGCCCCCCGCGCGAGCTTGCCCGCGTGATACCAGTCGCGTGTCATGACCTGGTAGTCCTCGGGCGGCACCCAGCCGGTCCCGTCAATATAAGTCTGTCGGATGTAACCGTACACACCGGTATAATTCTCGTCGAACTGTTCCTTCTGGTTTGCGGTTTCCACGGTCAGATAGTCGAGTATCCCCTCTACCGGTACATCCTTCGCCAGCATATAGTCCACGGTATCCGCCGTGACCCGGAGCATACTGCTTGCCGTATCCAGATAATTTTCCAGTTGGGTTGCGGAGGTGTAAGCGCCGTTCGTTCCGGCTTCATAGATGCGTTCCGCGGACCTTTGATAATACAGAACCGCCGCGATAATCACCGGAAGAAGCATGAGAAAAAAGCTGCCGGGCAGCAGCAGCATCCATACCTTCGTTTTCCGGGCCTCGTTTTGCGGCATCGCCTGCACCTTCCCGATCTGAGTTCCGCCTTCCGCTTCCTTATTATTATATCACAAACCCCGCAAAAACGCCACGAAAACGGCTGAGATCCAATTATAATAATCCCTGATTGACAGCAGACATTTATAGATGTACAGTATATACATAGATGTATCTGGATATATAAGATTCCAACGTATATATCAAGATATATAAAGATATAAAACATTATCAAACATATAGTAAGATATATAAGCATTTGAATAACCGTTTTTTCCCTGTTTATCGCGGGGAACAGCACCGTGCCTGCAAGGAGACAGATACCGTCATGAAAAAGAATCCATATACAATGATATTCGGGAAAGAGCCGTCCCAGACCATTACACGATTGTTGCAGACAGATGAAATCACCGAACAGTTCCTTTCAGATCCGCCTTCTCAACAGATCTGTATGATTACGGGTGTCCGCGGAAGCGGAAAAACCGTTCTTCTGACGGAGATCGCAAAGAAGATCGGCGCTGAGAAAAACTGGATCGTTACAGAGTGCAATTCATCACGAAATCTGTTGACCGGGCTTGCGTCCGGTCT
>JAFZLB010000001.1 GCA_017551665.1 Lachnospiraceae bacterium | reverse complement strand
TGTAGCGATGATGATGTCGCGGGCCCTGAATTCCTCGTCGCCCACGACCACCGTGGCGGCGTCCTTAAAGGCAGCACGTCCCTCTACGAGGGTGATGTGCTCGTTGTTGAGCAGATAAGCCACACCGTTGCGCAGTTGTTCGACAACGGCTGCCTTCCGCTCGGCGGCCTCGCCGAAGGGCGTGGTGCCGGCGTGGTGACAGAACGTTTTGGTGGGAATGCAGCCCTCGTTGAGGCACACGCCTCCCAAGGGACCATCATTGATGAGTGTCACCGTCATTCCGCGGTGTGCCGCCTTAATAGCGGTCTCATATCCTCCGGGGCCAGCCCCGATAATAATCAAGTCGGTCATTATTATTTTCTTTGCTTATCAGTGAGTTACACAATATTGATACACTTCCTCAACGCGTTGCGCCACTTCGGCCTCAATGGCCTCAACCTCGGCGGGTGTGAGCTTAGCTGCCACACTCTTGATGCAGTCATGTTCGTGCCAGTAGTCGTCGCGCTCTTGCGGGATATAGGCGCGTTTGGCCTGTTCGTTGTCTGCGTATAAGGGACCCTGTAATGCCGGATCGGCCTCCGCGAATTCCCGCACGATGTCCGGCGTCAGGAGTCCTTCCGGCAGGGAACAGCCGTAGATGCGGGACTGCGCCTGCGTCACCGCTTCCAGATAGCCCTTTGTGTAATCACGCAGGCTTTCCCGGACGGAGCGGAAACGGTTTTTTTCGCTGTAAAGGCTCCCGACAAAAGAAATCTCCTGCCGGAAAGCGGAGAGCCCTGTTTCCCCCGCGTTTGCGATCACGTCGTCCCAGCGGTCCGGATTGGTGGCCAGGGGCAGATGGAAGGCACAGCCTGTTGGCATCCGCGGTGAGAATGTCTCATATTGCACCCGGTCAAAAAAGAATACCCTGTTGCAGTCGTTTCGCAGCGCGTCGGACCACAGCTCCATGACCGGGCAGTCCACCGTCCAACAGACATAGGGCAGGCCGAAAATCCGGCAGGTTTCCGAAACCGCCGGAAAGAAGTTGATCGAAAAGACAAACAGATAGGACTCCGCCCGCAACAGCCCGCTGACCGTCTCGACCGTTTCCGACGCCGACGTGTCCTTTTTTGTGATCTGTGTGCGTTCTTCCGTTACGTCAAGACCCGCCCGCGCAAAGCACTCGATCAGGTCAGGCTCACAAATATTTCCGTAGCGGTAAAACAGGATTTTCTTCATGGTATAATAATACCATGAACGGACACAGATGCAAAAGAAAAGAGGGAAGATGCGAAAACTGATTTTTACCAAAGGAACACTGCCTGCACTGGATTATTTTACGGAGCAGTTCTGCGCGGCCTGTGAACAGAACGGATGGGAGTACACCGTGGCGGAAATGGGAAAGCCGCTGACGGAACAGGTCTTCGCGTCATGGGTTACCTCGGGAGAACCCTGTCTTGCCGTGATTTTCAACAACGTCGGTCTGTGGCTGAAAATGGGGGACCGCAATTTCTGGGAACAGCATCATGTCCCCGTCGTCAACATCCTCGTGGATCATCCCCGTGCCTTTTACCGTTATTTGGAGGAACCGCTGCAAGACCTGACCTTCTGCTGCATTGACCGCAATCATGTGGAATTTGTGCGGAAGTTTTATCCGGCGGCGGATGTCGTCTTTTTACCCCACGGCGGGAACCGGGAGGGGGAACTGATCCCCTGGGCGGAGCGGCCGATCGACATTTTGCTGCTGTCCTCCTGCCAGGCGAAGCCGGAACTGTATCTCATCGACCGTCTGCCGGATCAGGGGGCGTCCTTTTACCAAATGGTCATCCCGGCGTTGCGGGAGCAGGACAGCGTCACCAGTGAAGCCGCCGTGCAGGCTTATCTTGCGCAGACGGGACAGGAGGATTTCCCGCTGGAGAAGTATTTAAACGAATCCTACGCCTTTACCTGCGAAAACCATGCCCGCAGGTTTTACAAAAAGAACCTGCTCCGGGCGTTCTCCGAAGCCGGCCTGTCCGTGGAAGTGTATGGGGAACACTGGGACGACGAGAATGAGACGTATGGCCCCGGCATCCGCCTGCACGGGCGGATTCCGGCCAGGGACTGCAACGCGCTGATGCCGCAGGCCAAGTTTGCGCTGAACGCCATGCCCTGGTTTCGGGACGGTTCCCATGAGCGTGTCTTTAACGCCATGTGTAACGGCGCCATTCCCGTGACGGATGAGAGTCTTTATTTCCGTGAGATTCTGACGGAGGGAGAAAACGCCCTGTTTTACGACAGAAAGCATCCTGAAGCAGTCACCGCGCGGATCAAGGCATTGCTGGCCCGTCCGGATGATGGGGCACGGATGGCGGAAAACGGACGGGTATTTGCTGAAGAAAACGCCACTTGGGAAGTCCGTCTGAAAGAGATTTTGGAACTGGCAGAGCGGGAACGGACGTTTTAGAAGCCCTTCCGTCGGGGATGGCGGAACAGGCTACTTCGTGATACAATAATAAGGTTATGTTCATCATTGTGTAGGGGGAGCTTTTTCGTATGGAACCGTTACTATCCGTGATCGTGCCTGTGTATAACGCACAGGACGTTCTGCAGGAAACCCTGGGCAATCTGATCTACCAGACGGCCTTTGAGCGCTACGGCGAAGGCTGTATGGAGATTCTTCTGATTGACGACTGTTCAAAGGACAACACGCCGCAGATTCTGGATGATCTGGCGGCGCAGTTTCCCGACAGGCTCTTCGTCATGCATCTGCCGGAAAATTTGGGGCCCGGCGGCGCGCGCAATGCCGGAATGGACGCCGCGCGGGGGCATTATGTCGGCTTCGTGGATGCGGACGACATGGTGGACGTGACCTTCTTTGAGACCATGTACGAGACCGCGACGGGGCAGGGACTGGCTTATGACTACGTGGATTCTCCCGTATACTACGAGGACACGGGAGAGGCGCTTTTGATGACGCCGCCGGAGCTGACGGGGATTCTGGACGCCTCCGCGAAGAACAGTCTGCTGACGAACGTGGGCTTCCTCTTTACGAAACTGATTCGCAGGGAGTTTCTGGAAACCTATCACCTGCGTACAAGAGAGCACATCACCTCGGAGGATGAGGATTTTCTGGCGGAGATCATCTGCCGCGCGGAGAGCTGCGGCGTGACGGACGTGCCGCTGTATGTCCGCAGGAACCGTCCCCGTGCCTCGGAGGAAGACAACATGATGAAACCCTTCAGCACGCTGGTGTCCTGCGCGCTGTCCGCATACGGACGGCTGACTTCCATCGAGGATTACGATTCCTTCCGCCACGGCGCGGAGGCCTTTTACCTGATCCGCCTCGCGCAGGCGCTGAAGCTGTATGAGGCCTATCATGTGCAGGGACTGATGTCCCAGGATTTTGACGCCCAGATTCTTTCCACCGTGCGCCGCGCCTGCGAAACCGTGGTACACGGCGGCGTGGAGGATAACCCTTACGCCATGGCGATGTTGTCGGATAAGGATATGCGCAGACTACAAAAATACCTGGGACTATAAAGTACAAACAGGACGAAGCACTTGCTGCTGAGTCCGTATGAACATGTTGAGCAAGTCGAGAGGCGCGACGGCCTCGCCGAAGGCGATTATGATTGCCGGAAGCGCTGCTGTCATGAGTCTCCGACGAAGGAGGAGAACTCATGATAGCACTGATTACCGGCATCACCGGGCAGGACGGCTCCTATCTCGCGGAGTTTCTTCTGGAAAAAGGCTATGAGGTGCACGGCCTGATCCGCCGCGTCTCGATTTCCAACACCGCCCGCATTGATCATCTGCTGGCGGAGGGGAAGATCGTGCTGCACGACGGTGATCTCTCGGATTCCGCATCCATCATCCGCGTGGTCGGCGAGATACAGCCGGACGAGATTTATAATCTGGCCGCGCAGTCCCATGTGCACGTGTCCTTTGAGTCTTCGGAATACACCGGAGAGGTGGACGCGCTCGGCGTGCTCCGCGTGCTGGAAGCTGTGCGCATTCTGAACCTGATTGAGAAGACAAAGGTTTATCAGGCCTCGACCTCCGAGCTTTACGGGCGCGTCGTGGAAGTGCCGCAGAGTGAGACAACGCCCTTTTATCCCTTCAGTCCGTATGCCGTCGCAAAGCAATACGGCTACTGGATTGTGAAGGAGTACCGCACGGCCTACGGCATGTTTGCCGTGAACGGGATTCTGTTTAACCACGAGTCCGAGCGCAGGGGAGAGTCCTTCGTCACGCGCAAGATCACGCTGGCGGCCGGCCGCATCGCCGAGGGCATACAGGATGTGCTGGAGCTGGGCAATCTGGATTCCAAGCGCGACTGGGGTTACGCGAGAGATTACGTGGAATGCATGTGGCTGATGCTGCAGGAGGAAGAACCGGACGATTATGTCATCGCGACGGGCGAACAGCATACGGTGCGGGATTTCACGGAACGTGCCTTCAGGGAAAACGGCATCACGCTGCGCTGGGAAGGTACGGGCGCGGAGGAAAAGGGCATTGACGAAGCGACGGGGCGGACGCTGGTCTGCGTGAACGCAGCATGGCTGCGCCCGACGGACGTCGACAACCTGCTGGGGGATCCGTCCAAGGCAAAGGAAAAGCTCGGCTGGAACCCGCGGCAGACTTCGTATGAGGAACTGATTCACATCATGGCGACGCATGACCGGGAGCTGGCGCGCCGGGAGCGGGTGCTGCGGGAGAACACATGAACAAAGAGGACAAAATTTTTATCGCCGGACACCGCGGCATGGTGGGTTCGGCCATCGAACGGGAACTGCGGAAACAGGGCTATGACAATCTTCTGACCCGCACGCATGCGGAACTGGATCTGATGCGGCAGCGCGAAGTGGAAGAGTTCTTCGCCGCGGAACAGCCGGCATACGTTTTTTTAGCGGCGGCGAAGGTCGGCGGCATCGGCGCGAACAGTGCGCAGCTGGCGGATTTCATGTACGTGAACATGATGATCGAGATGAACGTCATCCACGCGGCCTGGCAAAACGGATGCAAAAAGCTGGCCTTCCTCGGTTCCTCCTGCATATACCCGAAGCTCGCGCCGCAGCCCATGACGGAATCCTGTCTTTTGACGGGTTCTTTGGAAGAGACAAACGAGGCCTACGCGCTCGCGAAAATTTCCGGCTTAAAATACTGCGAATACTTGAACCGTCAGTACGGCACGGATTTCATTTCCCTCATGCCGACAAATCTCTACGGTCCGAATGACAACTATCACCCGGAGCATTCCCATGTGCTGCCGGCCTTCATCCGCCGCTTCCATGAGGCCAAAGTCGCCGGCGCGGAAGAGGTCGTCTGCTGGGGCGACGGCTCGCCGCTGCGCGAGTTTTTGTACGTGGATGATCTCGCGGAGCTCGCGGTCTTTTTGATGAACAACTATTCCGGCAACGAAACCGTCAACGCCGGCACGGGAAAAGAAATCACGATCAAAGCGCTGGCGGAGCTGATCGCGGGGATCATCGGTTACGAAGGAAAGATTTCCTGGGATCCGTCCAAACCCAACGGCATGCCGCGCAAGCTTCTTGACGTGTCCAAAGCGACGGCACTCGGCTGGACATACAAAACGGAACTGAAAGACGGCATCCGTCTGGCGTACGAGGACTTTTTGCGGCATGGTATTTAATTCCTTTTCCTTTCTGGTCTTTTTCCCGGTCGTCGTACTGGTATACGGGATCATTCCGCGAAAACTGCGCCTGTACTGGCTTCTGGCAGCCAGCTATTATTTCTACATGAGCTGGAATGCCGCTTATGCCGCGCTGATTCTGACATCCACCGTGACCACCTGGGGCTGTGCGCTCCTGATGCAGGGAAAGGAAAAGAAACAGAAGAAATACCTTCTCGCCCTGAATCTGATCATCAATTTCGGCATCCTCTTTGTATTCAAATACATGGGCTTTTTCCTGCTTCTGTTCGGAAAACGGCTCTCCTTTGATCTTCTGCTTCCGGTCGGAATCTCTTTTTATACCTTCCAGGCAGCCGGCTATACGATCGATGTCTATCGCGATGACACGGAAGCGGAACGCAATTTCTTTCTTTACGCGCTGTTTGTATCGTTTTTCCCGCAGCTGGTGGCGGGGCCGATCGAACGTTCAAAGAATCTTCTGGGGCGTCTGCGAAAACTGGAAGAGGTCCGGGTGTGGGAATACGACCGGATGCTTTCCGGTCTGCGGCTGATGCTCTGGGGGCTGTTTCTGAAGGTGGTGATTGCGGACCGGATTGCCGTTGTGGCGGACACCGTATTTGCGCATCCGTGGAAATACGGAAGCTTCGAACTGATGGCGGGCGTGTTCGCGTTTTCCATTCAGATCTACTGTGATTTTGACGCGTATTCCACCATCGCGACGGGCGCGGCGCGGGTGATGGGCATCGGACTGATGGACAATTTCAGGACGCCGTATTTTGCGCAGGGGATGGCGGATTTCTGGAGAAGGTGGCACATCTCTCTCAGCACATGGTTCCGTGATTATGTCTATGTGCCGCTGGGGGGAAGCAGGAAGGGAAAGCCGCGCAAGTATCTCAATATCCTGATTACATTTACATTGAGCGGACTCTGGCACGGCGCGGCAAGGCGCTTTGTCGTCTGGGGTGCGTTGCACGGACTTTTGCGCGTGGCGGGAGAATGCGTTTCGCCCCTGACGAAACGGCTGAAGGAAACGTTCGGGATCAGACAGGACGTCTTCAGTTTCCGTTTCGGAAAGGCATTGTACACCTCTGTGCTGGCGGGGATCTGCTGGGTGTTTTTCCGGGCGGAATCGCTGACGTCGGCGCTGTATTATCTGAAGCGGATGTTCACAAGATGGAATCCCTGGGTGCTGTTTGACGGCGGTTTATATGAGCTTGGCATCGACCGCTTTGAGGGAAATGTGCTGAAGGCGGCGCTGTTGACCATGCTGGCCGTCAGCATTGTGCGCGTGAAAACGGGAAAGGATTTCGGCGAGGTACTGGCCGGACAGAACATGCTGTTCCGCTTTGCGGTCTGCATACTGCTGATCCTGTCCCTTCTGGTGTACGGCTTTTACGGCGTGGATTTTGATTCGACGCAGTTTTTGTATTTTCAGTTCTGAGTGCGGGGCAAGATGAAAAGAAACAAAGAATGGAAAAAATGGATCTGGCTGGCGCTGTTTCTTGCGGCGGGAACGTTCGTTGTGCACAGGGTTTATCGCGTTCTCTCGTGGAAGGACACCATGGCCGCCTATCTGTCCAACGCGGAATCCTTTTATCATACGGAGGACGGACTGATTGACGTGGCGGTCTTCGGCACCAGCCACGGCTATGCCGCCGTACGTCCGGATGTGATCTGGGACGAATACGGCTATTCCGTTTTCAATTTCTCGGTATCCGGCCAGGACAAGATTTCAACGATTCATTATATCCGGGAACTGCTGGACAGGCATACACCGCAGGTGTTGTTTGTGGATATCTATGCCACGCCTTATGAAAGGGCCGGCGTACTGAGCAACCTGTACCGGAACATGCTGTCGCTGAAGTATTCCCAAAACAGCATTGCACAGGTCAGCAATTATTTTACGGAAGAAGATGAGGAACGGATGGACTTTTATCTCCGCTGGCCGATCATCCATACCCGTTACCGGGAGCTGAAGCCTTATGATTTTTATGATTCTCCCGCAAACCGTTACGGGCGCGGCGCGGTGTATTTGTTCATGACAGGCGTGGCGGATTTTTCCGGCACCTTCTCCCATGAGCGGGAGAAGAAGGAACTCAGTGAGAGCAACCGTCTCTTTGTCGATCGTTTGGCGGAGATACGCGACGAATACAATGTCACCATTATTCCGATTCTGTTGCCCTGCGTGGTCTATGAGGACGAACAGCCGGTGTTTAACGGGGTGTTGGAATACGCCGAGGAGTGCGGCTTCACCTGTATCGATTTCAACCTGATGCTGGACGAACTGGATCTGGATGTTACCCGGGACTTTTTTGACAACACCCATTTAAGCGGTTACGGCGCGGTGAAGATGAGCCGCTGGATCGGCGCGTATCTGAAGGAGCATTTCACGCTTGAGGATCACAGGGGAGACGAGCGCTTTTATCAATGGGAGGAGGATGCGCAGCATTACGCACATGTGGAGTTCCGGGAACAGCTGAAAGAGATTACCGGACTTTCCCATCTTGCGACAGGCATCTCCGAGACGGATGATCTGCTTGTTGTACTGGTGATGACATCGGGATTCGGCGAGCAGAAAAACCAGCTGGCAACCCTCGCGCCGCTGTTGCATCTGCCGGAGGGATTTGTGGAAAACGGGGGGATTTGCGTAATTGATGAGGGAGAGGTTAAAATACATACATCCCTGCAAACAGAGGACCGGTATTATTTTGACATGGATGAGCATCATACCGTCTGGGCGGAAAGCGCGCAGCAGACCGACAAGAATCTGATGACGGGAGAGACGGATACCCGGATTGTCTGGCGCGTGGGAATCGACAGGGAGACGTGGTATAGAACCGAAGAAAGCAAAGGCATTGAAATCCTGATTTATGATAAGCGTTTAGAGTATGTGATCGACCGGCGGACGATTGATTATCAATCGCTCTATGTAAATTAAATGTCCGGGGAAGGCCGGCAGGAACGGATGAGGTGAGGAAACCGACATGCAGCAATTAGCCATAGACGGCGGGACGCCCGTCAGAAGTGAGCAGATTTTTTACGGCAGACAATGGATTGACGAAGAGGATATCGCCGCGGTCGCGGAGGTGATGCGCAGTGATTTCATCACCTGCGGGCCGAAGGTGGCGGAGGCGGAGCAGGTGCTGTGCGCGTACACGGGGGCGAAGCACGCGGTGGTGGTGAACAGCGGAACGGCGGCACTGCACGCGGCCGTGTTCGCCGCGGGCATCGGTGAAGGCGATGAAGTGATCACCACGCCCCTCACCTTTATGGCCAGTGCAAACTGTGCCCTGTACGCGGGCGCGAAACCGGTGTTTGCGGACATTGATCCGGAGACCTATCAGATTGATCCCGCTTTGATCGAAGCGCGCATCACGAAAAAAACAAAGGCCGTTGTCGCCGTGGATTACGCGGGCGAGGTCGTGGACGCGGCACGTATCCGCGACATCTGTGACCGGCATCATCTCGTGTTCATTGAGGACGCGGCGCATGCCATTGGGTCAAAGCACAACGGACGCCCGACGGGCTCTTACGCGGACCTGACCTGTTTTTCCTTCCACCCGGTGAAGACCGTGACCAGCGGCGAAGGCGGCGCGGTGCTGACGAATGACGACGCGTACGCAAAGAGAGCGCTGCTCTTCCGTTCCCACGGTATCGAGCGGGATATGGGGGGCATTGCGGAACGGCTGTATGACGATACGACCGAGGTGACGAAGGAACGGATGCACTATGTCACGGATCAGGTTTTCCTCGGCTACAACTACCGCATGCCGGACATCAACGCCGCACTTTTGCTCAGCCAGATGAAAAAACTGGAGCGTTTTATCGCGCGCAGAAAAGAGATCGTCGAGCGGTATGACGAGGCCTTCAAAGACCTGCCGCAGATCGCGCTGCAGAAAAGCCCGGCGTATTCGGACGCGGCAAGACACCTGTACACGATCCGCCTTGTGCCGGAGAAACTCTCCTGCGGCCGCGCGAAGTTTTTTGCCGCGATGGAAGCGGAGAACGTGGTCTGTCAGGTGCATTACATGCCGACACACCTCTTTTCGCATTATCAGGCGATGGGGTATCAAAAAGGCAGCTGCCCCGTGGCGGAGCGCACGTACGCGCAGCTGATGTCCGTGCCGCTGTATCCGATGCTGACGGAGGACGATGTTTCCGATGTCATCCGCGCGGTCCGGAAGGTGGCATCGTTCTACGCCGTGTAGACGGAACCTGTGGTATGCGCGCACGGATGCGCCATACTGATATGTAATGACCTTTGTCAAGAGGATATTTACAAAGATCAACACGCATTATTTAGTTGTTGCTGAACGTATCGGGTAAGAGCTATGTTTATCAGTTCTCGGCATTGGCCACTCTGATATACG
>JAFZLB010000009.1 GCA_017551665.1 Lachnospiraceae bacterium | reverse complement strand
GGAAACACCGCAGGCGACGAATACGGCAAGAGGCATCCGCGTGACGCTGAAAGGGCTTTCTCCCGTGATGATTACGTGGGAGAAGGTTGATAATTCCGGAGGCGGTTCTTCATCATCCGGCGGTGGTACGTATACGCCGGCACCCGTTGCGCAGATCAAGCAGAACTTTGATTCCAGGTACTATGCGGACACATATGCAGATTTGAAGAAAGCATTCGGCTATGACCATGACGCGCTCTGGAACCACTATGTGACCTTCGGGAAAAATGAGAAACGCAAGGTTCGCTTTGTCCGGGGGATTAACCGGTTCCGGGAAGGCATCTTCAATTATGCCGACCGCTGGCAGATGGATGACGTGATGATGCGCAGGGAGATTCCTTCTTCGGCGTACTTTGATACGGATGCCTACGCAGATCTGTATCCGGATTTAAAGGCGGCATTCGGTTATAACCACGAACTGCTCTACCGCCACTATCTTGAATATGGAAAAAAAGAAGGTCGGAAGGTTTACACGCGCGTTATGTTCAATGCCAAGGCCTACGCCGACCGTTACCCTGATTTGAAGAAAGCCTTCGGCTATGACAGAGTGGCGCTGTGGAGGCATTACCAGATGTTTGGAAAGGCGGAGCGGCGGTATGTCGAATGGCTGGAAGAGGAGGGGACGAATTGAGGAACTGGCTTTATGGTGCCTGACACTTTTTCTCCTGAAGAACAGACATTCATGAAAACATGACACCAACCCTCCTGAGCCCCAAAGATGGCGGACAGGAGGGTTGTGTAGTATAATAAGAAGGTCTTTTACCTCAAACAAAAAAACAAGGAGGATTCCGGACGTATGGCGAAAAACAAGGTTTCATTCGACAAGGAACTGTTCAAGCGCAGTGTGGAGTTCAACATCAAGACACTCTACCGCATCACGATGGAGGAGGCGACACCGCAGCAGCTCTACAACGCGTCCTGCTATGCCTTAAAGGACGCGATCATCGATCACTGGATGACGACGCAGAAAGCGGCGGCCGCACAGGATCCGAAGACGGTCTACTATATGTCCATGGAGTTTCTGATGGGGCGCTTCTTCGGCAACTCCCTGATCAATCTCTGTGCCTATGAGCCGGTGAAAAAAGCGCTGACGGAGCTGGGCGTGGACATCAATCTTCTGGAAGATCAGGAGCGCGATCCGGCACTCGGCAACGGCGGCCTGGGAAGACTCGCGGCCTGCTTTCTGGATTCGCTGGCGACGCTCGGCTATTACGCCTACGGCTGCGGCATCCGCTACCGCTACGGCATGTTCAAACAAAAAATCGAAGACGGCTATCAGGTGGAGACGCCGGACAACTGGCTGGAACACGGCAACCCGCTGGAGCTGCGCCGTCCGGAATACGCCAAGGAAGTGCGCTTTGGCGGCTACGTGACGAGTTACACGGACGAGAACGGCAGGACGCATTTCAAGCAGGAAGGTTATCAGTGCGTCCGCGCGGTGCCCTATGATTTGCCGGTCGTGGGCTACGGCAACGGCATGGTGGACACGCTGCGCATCTGGGACGCGGAGCCCATCCAGGCCTTCCAGCTGGATTCCTTTGACAAGGGAGATTACCAGCGCGCGGTGGAACAGGAAAATCTCGCGGAGCAGCTCTGCGAGGTGCTGTACCCGAACGATAATCACTACGCCGGCAAGGAGCTGCGCTTAAAGCAGCAGTACTTCTTCATCTCCGCCTCCGTGCAGACGGCGATCCAGCGCTACCTCCGTTACCACGACGACATCCGCAAATTCCATGAGAAGAATGTCTTCCAGCTGAACGACACGCACCCGACGGTGGCGGTCGCGGAGCTGATGCGTCTGCTGATGGATGAGCATTTCCTGACCTGGGACGAGGCCTGGGACGTCACGACAAAAACCTGCTGCTACACGAACCACACGATCATGGCCGAAGCGCTGGAGAAATGGCCGATGGATCTTTTCCAGCGGCTGCTGCCCCGCGTTTATCAGATCATCGAAGAAATCAACCGCCGCTTCATCGAAAACATTTCGCGTCATTACAGCGCGCTGCCGTCGATGGATGTGCAGCAAAAGATCCGCTCCATGGCGATCATTTACGATAACCAGGTGAAGATGGCACATCTCGCGATCGTCGGCGGCAGAAGCGTGAACGGCGTCGCGGCCCTGCATACGGAGATTCTGAAAAAGCGCGAATTAAAAGATTTCTACGACATGATGCCGGATAAATTCAACAATAAAACAAACGGCGTCACGCAGCGCAGGTTTTTGCTCCACGCGAATCCGGAGCTCTCCGCCTGGATCACGAAAAAGATCGGCGACGAGTGGATCACGGATCTCACCAAGATTTCCGGTCTGAAAAAGTACGCGGATCAGGTGAAGGCGCAGCAGGAATTCATGGCGATCAAGAAAAAGAACAAGGAACGTCTCGCGGCTTATATCCTGGAGCACAACGGCGTGAAGGTCAATCCCGACGCGATCTTCGACGTGCAGGTTAAGCGTCTGCACGAATACAAGCGCCAGTTCCTGAACATCCTGCACGTGATTTATCTTTATGACATGATCCGTGAGCATCCCAAGATGGATTTCCATCCGGAGGTCTTCATCTTCGGTGCGAAGGCCGCCGCGGGTTACAAGACGGCGAAGCTTATGATCAAGCTCATCAATTCCGTCGGCGATGTCATCAACAACGACAAGTCGATCAACGACAAGCTCAAGGTCATCTTCATCGAAGACTACTGCGTCTCCAACGCGGAGCTGATCTTTGCGGCCTCGGATGTGTCCGAACAGATTTCCACCGCGTCCCGCGAGGCCTCCGGCACGGGCTGTATGAAGATGATGCTGAACGGCGCGGTGACAATCGGCACGCTGGACGGCGCGAACGTGGAAATCGTGGAAGAGGTCGGCGAAGAGAACGCCTTCATCTTCGGCATGACCGCGGAAGAAGTTATCAAGCATGAGCATGACCATGACTACAACCCGATGCAGATTTACAACGAGGATCCCAACGTGCGCAAGGTGGTGGATCATCTCGTGGACGGCTCCTTCTCCAAGGACAGGGAGCTCTTCCGTCCGCTGTACAACTCGCTGCTCAACACGATTGACACGGCATTGGCGGACAAGTTCTTTATCCTGAAGGACTTCGAGTCTTATGTGGAAGCACAGCAGCATGTGCGCGACGCCTATCAGGACAAGAAGCACTGGGCGAAGATGGCAATGCTCAACACGGCCTGCTCCGGCAAGTTCACCTCGGACCGCACGATCCAACAGTACGTGGACGAGATCTGGCAGCTGGATAAGGTCAGTCTGAAAAAATAAACAAGGAAGGTAAGGCAATGGTACAGTTATACGAAAGCGGCGCCTATCTGCTGAAGGGCGAAAGCCTGGTGGCGGACGGCGCGGAAGCCTCCGCGAAAATCAAAGCGGAGACAGGAAAAGAAATCACAAAGGAAGAAGCGAAGAAGGGCACGATTGCCTACGGTATTCTGGATGCGCATGACACGGTGGACGCTGCCAAGGGCAGCGGTACGGACGCGCGTGCGCTGAAGATCCGCTTTGATTCCCTCATCAGCCACGACATCACCTACGTCGGCATCATCCAGACGGCAAGGGCATCCGGACTGGAGAAGTTCCCCCTGCCTTACGCGCTGACGAACTGTCACAACTCGCTCTGCGCGGTCGGCGGCACGATCAACGAGGACGATCACGTCTTCGGTCTGACCGCCGCGAAAAAATACGGCGGCATCTATGTGCCCCCGCACCAGGCCGTCATTCATCAGTATGCGCGCGAGCAGATGGCGACGGCGGGCGGCATGATTCTCGGCAGTGATTCCCATACGCGCTACGGCGCACTCGGCACGATGGCCATCGGCGAAGGCGGACCGGAGCTGGTGAAGCAGCTGCTGCAGCAGACTTATGACATCAATTATCCCGAAGTCATCGCCATCTATCTCAAGGGCGAACCGGTGAAGGGCGTGGGGCCGCAGGATGTGGCGCTGGCCATCATCGGCGCGGTCTTTGACAAGGGCTATGTGAAAAACAAGATCATGGAATTCGTCGGCCCCGGCGTCGCTTCGCTCTCCGCGGAATTCCGCATCGGCGTGGATGTGATGACCACGGAAACCACCTGTCTGTCCTCCGTCTGGCGGACGGACGAGCGCGCGAAAGAATATTATGATATTCACGAGCGCGGGCAGTATTACAAAGAGCTGAATCCGGCGGAGATCGCGTACTACGACGGCGTGGTGGAAGTGGACCTTTCCGCCGTGCGCCCGATGATCGCCATGCCCTTCCATCCGTCCAACACTTATACGATTGAAGAAGTCATCGCCAATCCGAAGGACATTCTGCATGAAGTGGAAGAGAAGGCGAAGAAGAGTCTGGACGGCAAGGTGGAATACAGCCTGCAGGACAAGATCGTTGACGGAAGGCTGAAGGTGGAACAGGGACTGATCGCGGGTTGTGCCGGCGGCACTTATGAAAACATCGTTGACGCCGCGGACATTCTGCGCGGTCATTACATCGGCAGCGATGAGTTCTCCGTCAGCGTCTATCCGTCTTCGACGCCGATTTATATGGAGCTGTTAAAGAACGGCGTGGCGGCGGACATTCTGGAAACCGGCGCCATCCTGAAAACCGCCTTTTGCGGCCCCTGCTTCGGTGCGGGCGATACGCCCTCGAACGGTTCGCTTTCCGTCCGTCATTCGACGCGCAATTTCCCGAACCGCGAAGGCTCCAAGATTCAGAACGGACAGATCGCTTCCGTCGCGCTGATGGACGCGCGTTCCATTGCGGCCACGGCGGCTGCCGGCGGTTTCCTGACACCGGCCACGGAATTCGCGGGAGAGTTCCGTCATCCGGCTTATCACTACGACGCCAATATTTACGGCAAGCGCGTCTTTGATTCCAAGGGCGTTGCGGACGGCAAAGAGTCCCTGCGCTTAGGCCCCAACATCAAGGACTGGCCGAAGATGAGCGCTCTGCCGGATCATCTGTTGCTACGCGTCGTTTCGGAAATCCATGACGAAGTGACGACAACGGACGAGCTGATTCCCTCCGGGGAGACAAGCTCTTACCGCTCCAATCCGGAGGGACTTGCGGAGTTCACGCTGTCCCGCAGGGATCCGGAATACGTGGGTCTCGCAAAGGAGATCCGTGCCGCGCAGACGGCGCTGGTGAACGGCGAGGATCCGCTCGCGGCCTTCCCGGAACTGCGGGATGTGTTGAAGGTGATCTACGACAGCGTGCCCGGCGCGGACAAAGGCGATGTGGGCTTCGGTTCCACGATCTTCGCGGTGAAGCCCGGCGACGGCAGCGCGAGAGAACAGGCAGCCAGTTGCCAGAAGGTGCTCGGCGGCTGGGCCAATATCGCGAACGAATATGCCACAAAGCGTTACCGCTCCAACCTCATCAACTGGGGCATGCTGCCCTTTGTGATTGAGCGCGGTGTTTTGCCCTTTGCGCGTCTGGATTACGTGTTCCTGCTGAACATCCGACGTGCCGTGGAAAACGCGGTGGAAGGCGTCCTCGCCTTTGCCGTCCATGAAGACAGCGTCCATGCCTTCACCATGACCCTGGGTGAGCTGACCGATAAGGAACGGCAGATCATTCTGGACGGCTGTCTTATCAATTACAACGCGGGAAAGCTGACGGCTGCATGAACCGGTCCCGACTGCGTGCCTGTGTCACGGCACTGACACTGTTTCTTTGCGCCTGCGGCGGGGCTGCCGCGCCGGAAACGGCAGCGGAGGGAGCGCCCTTCGCGCGGGAAGCGGAGGTGACATTTCCCGTTGCGCCTTCCGTTCCGCTGGCCCTTGTGGACTTAAACGGATATGAGACCGGCGGCGAAAAGACCGTGCTCTTCCGCACGCGAGAGGTCGGCGATACCTTTGAAATCCGTTCCGCGCTGGATGACAGCGTGGTCTATACGGGCGCCGTCCGTGCACTGGCGGCGGACGAGGAAATGGCCTACGGACGCTTCACGGATTTTCAGACCGGCGGCAGCTATTATATTTTTAATGAAGAAATCGGAACCTCTTATGCCTTCCGGATCGGTGCGGACATTCACGCGGAGCTGCTGTCCGGAAGTCTCTTGCAGTTTTATTACGCGCGCTGCGGCACGGAGGTAAGCGGCAGTGCGGCCGGTACCTCGGCACACGCGGCCTGCCATCTGACAAACGCGAGACTGCAGCAGGAACCCTCCGTGGAAGCGGAGGTGTTTGGCGGCTGGCATACGGATGCCGCCGGAAACCGTGATACGATTGCCGTCTGCGATACGCTGCGTGATCTGCTGCTGGCCTACGAGCTGACGCCGGAGCGTTTCCGTGATGACAGCGGGATCCCGGAAAGCGGCAACGATGTGCCGGATGTTTTGGATGAGGCACGTCTGATCGTTGCCTGGCTGATGCGGATGCAGGACGCGCAGGGTGCGTTTTACAGCGGTGTTTCCACCGGCGGCAATGACATCAGCGCGAATCTGACGCTGCGCGAGCAGACGCCCGAGGCGACGATCCGGGCTGCGGAGGTCATGGCGCGCTTTGCTTATGTGTACGGTTCCTTCGATGACATTTACGCGGAGGAAGTGCTGCGGCAGGCGGAGCAGGCATGGGAATCCTATACCGCCGTGCGCACGCCCTTACAGGAACGCGCGGCCTTTGCAGCCGCGGCGGAGCTGTACCGCATCACGGGGGAGCGCAAATACGAAATGGTACTGGCGGGCTTCTTTCCGCGGGAGGATTACGCGGAGCTGCTCGCGGAGGACGACGAGATTTTTTACGGCAGCGCGACCTACCTGCAAACCCTGCAGCCGGTCAACCCGGAGGTCTGCAATGCCATCCGCGCACACATGACCGCCGCGGTGCAGGAGATCAAAGAGCGCATTGACGCTTCCGCCTATCTGGTCAGTGCGGAGGATTCGGCCTTATTGCTGAAGGACATGCTGCGCCTGTGCGTGACGAATCATTTTATCTACCGGCCGGAACGCAGGGAGATGGCACAGGACGCGGTGCATTTTCTTTGCGGGCGCAATCCGGAGGCAGTGGATGTTGTGACATGGAGCAGTGAAAACCACTGGAAAAAAGCGGGCTGTGCGGGACTGTACGAGAGCCTGCCGGATACGGCAAGATGGGTGTTGCTGCTGGCTTCGTTGTGATGCGCCTGCCTCGTCGATGGTTGTATCTGCTTCGCTCTGATTACGTCGGGCACGGCGCATGAACGATATCGCAGGAAAGGTCGGTATATGACGGAGGGATACTTCAAATATCATAACCTCAACATCCGCTACCGCGAGGCGGGGGAAGGCCCGCTGCTTGTCATGCTGCACGGCTGGGGCGCGAACGCGGATTTATTTGCCGGCGTGGAACAGTTTGCCGCACAGAAATACAGGGTGGTGTCACCGGACCTGCCGGGCTTCGGAAAATCGGAGGAGCCGGCGGAAGCATACGATCTGGATGATTATGTGGATTTCGCGGCGGCCTTTGTGCGGCATGTGCTTGATGCGGAAGGTGCGCTGACAGAAGAATCTACGTCAGAGCAGCCGCCTGACACAGCACCGTCAGATGCCCTGGGTACGCCTGAAGAAAGCCGGGGGGCGATGCGTACCCGTACCGTGCCTGCCGGGCAAAATGGAAGGCGTGTGGTGCTATTAGGCCACAGCCACGGCGGGCGCGTCATCCTGCGGCTGCTTGCGCGCATGGCGGGGGATGAAGCGGCGGGCGTTGCGCCGGAAGACTTCGGCTTTACCGTTCCGAAGGCCATCCTCACCGACAGTGCGGGCATCGTGCCGGAACGAACGGAAGAACAGAAGAAACGCACACAGCGCTATAAGACATATAAAAATCTGCTGACAAAAACCGGCATCGCGAAAATCGCGCCGGGCAGCATTGACGCGCTGCAAAAAAAATTCGGCTCCGCGGATTACGCCGCAGCATCTCCCGTGATGCGGCAAAGTATGGTGAAGGTGGTCAACACGGATCTGCAGGCAGAAATGCCGCGCATCAAAATTCCGGTGCTGCTGATCTGGGGAGACAAGGATACGGCGACGCCGCTGTCCGACGGGAAGCGCATGGAAGCACTGATGCCGGAGGCGGGGCTTGCCGTCATCGCAGGCGCGGGGCATTACAGTTTTTTGGAGAATCCGGTGCTGTACAATCGTATTCTTGGTTCGTTTTTGGAGATTTGAGAAGGGAGATCCCTGTCTGCATTCACTGAAATCCGGTGTCCCCGGGGTCTGCGGATACAAGGAGTAAAGGACAAGTGCGAAAAAGGAAAGCTGTTGTATGACGAATATGGGCGACACGGGTATGCGAATACTGTATCTATGCGGTTCCCTTCTTTGCGTTGTGGCGGCAATATTTGAATTGCGCCATTTTGCACATGTGCTGCAGTTATCCTCCTATCAGTTTCAGGGGTACTTTCGTTCCCTGCGGCAAAACTTCAAAAGAGAATGTCTGCTGTTGCTGTTGTTGTTTGTCAATTCTGTCATGCTGGCAGCAACGTTGCTGCTGGTGCTCGGAGGCATTATCTCGGCTGATTTGCAACTGCTCGGTAAACCGTCAGATGCGACCCGGATCGGAATGCTTCCGGTTTACCGGATATGTTTTTTTATTCTGTTGCTGACAGCCTTGCTCCTTGTCATCCTTTGCGTCATTCATTACCGTCCGAAGAATGCAAAGAAGAAATTTGTCCTTACGCCGCGGGTAAAAAGACTGTTTTTCACCTCCGGCGCTTTGATTCTTCTGTGGATGATACTGTGTGCAGCCGGAACGGAACTGTCCGGTCTGCGGGAAGAGATGGGTGTAGCCTCATTGGCAGCCACGCTGTTGTTTCATTTTTTTGCCCTGTATGTCTGGCTCCCTGTGGTGATCTGCGCACCGCTTCTCATTGCGCTTGCAAACCTGATCAACAAGCCTCTGGAGCAGTCGATTAGCAACGGTTTCATCCGCGACGCGCAGCGCATCTTAAAGGAACAGCCGAAGCTGCGCATCATCGGCGTGACGGGCTCCTTCGGAAAAACGAGCGTGAAATACTATCTGACGACGTTGCTTTCGGAACAGTTCAGTGTGCTGATGACGCCGGAAAGCTACAACACGCCGATGGGCATCGTGCGCACCATCCGCGAGCAGATGAAACCGACGCATGAGGTTTTCGTCTGCGAGATGGGGGCGCGGCATGTGAATGACATCAAAGAGATCACGGACTTCGTGCATCCGGATGACGGCATTGTGACCGCCATTGGGGAGCAGCACCTTGAAACATTTCATTCTCTGGACAACATCATCGCGACGAAGTATGAACTGATAGACGCGGTGGAAGAGAAGCATCCGGCGGAATGCCGCAGAGTTATCGGGGAAAATCACGGCAGACAGCCAAGCATGATCGGCGAATATGTAATTGGGGCGGAAGGCATCAAGCTGGTGAACGGGGATGACGAAAACATCCGTGCAAATATGAAATATCCCGACGCGGTCACATACGGATTGAAGGAAGGCAATGATTTCCGTGCCATTGATATCGAGGTGACACCGGCGGGCACAACGTTCAAGATTCAACTCTCGCCGCAGATCGCCAGGCGTCTGCAGAGCGAGCATGGATATGCGGTTGCGGACGCGCGACGGATTTCCTTGGACGGCAAGGCGGCGGAGGATGCGCAGGCCGCGGGCGTTGAAACCGCGCCGTCCGCGGGCGACGACAGTTCCCCCGGCATCAGCTTCCACACGTCGCTCGTGGGTGCGCATAACGTGCAGAACATCATGGGGGCGATTGCGGCCGCCACGCTGTACGGCATTCCGGCTTCCAAACTCAAACGCGCCGTGCGCCGCATTGAGGGCGTGCCGCACCGCTTAGAGTTAAAGCGCCACGGCAACGTCACCATTCTGGACGATGCCTACAACGCCAATCCCACCGGTGCGAAAACGGCATTGGAAACGCTCGCGCTCTTCCGGGACCGGGTGAAGATTCTGGTCACGCCCGGCATGGTGGAGCTTGGCGAAAAAGAAGAAGAATACAACGAGGCCTTCGGCGCACAGGCCGCGGGCGTCTGCGATTACATCATCTTCGTGGGGAACGCGCAGCGCACCGCAGCGCTCGTGCGCGGCGCAAAGAAGGCCGGCTTTGACGAAACGCGTCTCTTTGTGAAGGACAGCTTCAACGAAGCTTCCGTCCTCATGTATGAACTGGACGCCGGAAGAGAAAAGGTCATTCTGTTGGAAAACGATCTGCCGGATAATTACTGAGCTGCGCGTTCCGGCGCATCACATTGCCAAAACCGAAAAAAGAAAGGAACTGCCATGAACCAGAAGCTGCCATTTGCCTCCGACTATCAGGAAGGCGCGCATCCGGACATTTTGAAAGCGCTTGCGGACATCAATCTGACACCGCATGCGGGTTACGGCACGGACGAAATCTCCGCGTCGGCAAGGGAAAAAATCCGCGCGGCCTGCAACGCGCCGCGGGCGGATGTGTTCTTCCTCGCGGGCGGCACACAGACGAACGCGGTCGTGATCTCCGCCTGTCTGAAGCCCTATCAGGGTGTGTTCGCGGCGGAAAGCGGACATGTTTCTCTGCATGAAGCGGGCGCGATCGAGCACGGCGGTCACAAGGTCATGACCCTGCCGCAGAAGGACGGAAAGCTGTCCGCGGAAACACTGCGAAAGGCCTTTGCGACATTCGAACAGGATGAAAACAAAGAGCACATGGTCATGCCGGGAATGGTCTATCTCTCGCAACCGACGGAATACGGCACGCTGTACAGCTTAAGCGAGTTAAAGGAAATCAGCCGCCTGACGCATGCGGCTGGCGCGCTGCTGTACGTGGACGGTGCGCGGCTTGCCTACGCGCTGGCCTGCCCCTCCAATGACGTCAGTCTCGCGGACCTGGCGGAGCTTTGCGATGCCTTTTATATCGGCGGAACCAAGTGTGGTGCGCTCTTCGGCGAGGCGGTGGTCTTCCCGCAGCCGGACACGGTGCCGCATTTCTTCACGATCATCAAACAAAACGGTGCGCTGCTCGCAAAGGGCTTCGTTACGGGGCTGCAGTTTGATACGCTGTTTACGGACGGTCTGTACGAGCGCTGCGGACAGCACGCCATCGCCGCGGCGAAGCGCATCCGTGACGCACTGACGGAAAAACACTATACCTTCGCCATCGATTCACCGACAAACCAGCTCTTTCTTTTACTGGACCGGGAACAGGAAGCGCGTCTGACCGAAGCGGTAGACATGAGCTTCTGGGAACGTCCGGACGAAGAACATGTCATCATGCGCATCGCAAGCAGCTGGGCCACCAAAGACGAAGACGTGGACGCGCTGATCGCCCTGCTGTAAAACGGCGCACCGCAAAGCAAATCGCGGGAAGCCCCGCTGTCTGCGGTGCCGTCTGCGATGCTGTCTGCGATGCCTGAAATCATACTGCTGTGCCGGAATGCAACAACGGGTTGCGTGATTTCCCGCGGCGGTTGTACTACAATAGAATTCCGGGGTTTTGCCCCATGATGTTGTAGAGGGAAGCAAACAAAAGACAGCGAAAGGCGAAAAGAAATGGGCACGAAAAACATTTTGCACGAACTCAGAAAACAAAGCGGAATGTCCCAGGGCGAACTGGCCGAAAAGGTCTTCGTGACCAGACAGGCGGTATCCCGCTGGGAGAACGGCGAAACGGTGCCGAACACGGAAACCCTGAAGCTCCTGTCCGATCTCTTTCATGTCTCCATCAATACCCTGCTCGGCTCCCCGCGCCAGCTGATCTGCCAGTGCTGCGGAATGCCGCTGCAGGATGAGATCATCAGCCATGAAAAGGACGGCTCACTCAATGAGGATTACTGCAAGTGGTGCTATGCCGACGGCACATACACCTACAACGACATGGATGAGATGATCGAAGTCTGCATACCGCACATGGTCGGCGAAAACTTTACCGAGGAACAGGCGCGTGATTATCTGAAGCAGAAGCTGCCGGGTCTTGACTACTGGAAGCGCTATGAGGAACTCAGCGATGACGGGGAGTTCGAGGCTTTCAAGCAGCAGCTGATCAAGGAAATCAATGATCTTCACATCGAAGGGATGCCGAAGGTCGAAAAGCTGAACGCGCTCGTCGGAAGCTATGTGAATCTCGCCTATCCCCTGCCCTCCGGCGTCGCGGTGAAGTTCCTGAATGACGGCAGCACCTATCTCGGAAACCAGCTGGAGTCTCCGCTGGGCGGTGACCGCTGCTTCGGCGTCCTGGCCAACATGGACTTCATCCTGATCTGCACCTACGAAGCCGAAGGCAAAAACCCGGAGCTGGTGCTTTTCAAAAAGCGTTAGCCCGCGCATTCATCTGTCGACAATATAAAGAAATTCGTGTATAATTTCTTTATATGAGGAGGTGTACCCATGCCGGCAATTCGATCAAGCGCAGACTTAAGAAACAGCTATAATGATATTTCCACGTTTTGTCACAGTTCCGATGAGCCTGTTTTCATCACGAAAAACGGCAAAGGAGACCTGGCGGTGATGAGCATGGAGCTTTACGATAAGCTCATAGGGCGCCTGGAATTATATCATTTGTTGCAGGAAGGCATGGAGGATATTGAAGCGGGGCGCACACGTCCGTTTTCTGACGCGATGCGGGAGATCTGAAAGCAAGTGGTGAAATCCCCGGATAAATGTTATAATTTGGGCATGTCAGGCAAAAAGAGTAAAGGGAAAATAAAAACGCAGTATAAGCCAGTTGTCAAACGTGTACTTGTGAAAAAGAAGAGCAAGATTTTTGACAACGTTTACCGTACGATTGCAACCAAGATGCCGGAGCTGATGATACCGCTCATCAACGAGGTATTTGGCACCAGATACCGTTCTGATCGTAAGATTGAGCAGTTGCGAAATGAGTTCTTTGAAAAGAACGGAAAGATCATAACGGACTCTGTTTTCCGTATCGGCGATAAACTGTATCATATTGAACTACAGTCAACCGAAGACCAGACGATGGCGATCAGAATGATACAGTACGATTTTGTGATCGCTGCAGGCGGTGCCGTAAAAAGCGGAAACGTATTCAAAATACGATTTCCGGAATCCTGTGTGGTGTATCTGCGGAGCAATCGGAAAAGACCTGATAAACACCGCGTACAGGTGGAGTTTTCTGACGGAAGGACGGTGACCTACGAGTCGCGTATCATCAATGTGCAGGATTACACGAGCGAAGAGATCTTTGAGAAGAAACTGTTTTTGTTCCTGCCGTATTACATTATGCGCTACCAAAAGGAGTTTAAGAGAATTGAGGAGAGCAAAGAACGGTTTGATGCGTTCCTGAAGGAGATTGAATCGATTCGCAAACGCCTGGAGCGGGAAACCGTCAAAAAGAACAAAGCAATGATGTATGAAGATCTCACGGATCTGATTACGGAGATATCGAATTATCTGTTGCAGAACCAGAAGAAACTGCGGAAGGAGGTTCAAAAGACAATGGGCGGCGAGATATTGATATTGAAGTCCGAAAAGCTAATGAAAAAAGCGAGAAGAGAGGGAAGACAAGAAGGCGGCATCAAAATGCTTGTCAGCCTTGTCAAGAATGGTACGCTTACCATCAAACAGGCCGCGGAACAGCTTGGCGAAAGCGAAGAAAAATTCAACGCGCGTTTAGCTAAGGCCAAATGACATGCGGAAACAGAAAGAGTCTGGGTAAAAAGGATGGGAGAGATGATAAAGCATATTCTGTTCATCCTTTTTGTTTAACGACGTGTCGACCCGTCCGTCTGCATATATCAAATCAACACAAACAGTAAGAAAATACTACTGCCCGGTTTGCGGATCCTCCGTGCGGGCAACGAAGGAAGTCCGCATTACTTGCACGGATTGCGGTGTGGAATATAAACAGCAGTACAAAGCGTATTGATGACTTGCTTGCGGTACATTGGTAAATATGTCCAGGCGAATCGGGGCATGAGACCGGCGTAATCTGCTTCTGTTGAGAAGAGCCGATGTGACGGCAGAAGCAGAGAATTGAAAAACGCCGGGTGCATGTTGCCGATGTTGCCGATTTTACACCGGACATCATGAGAGATACGGAACCATATCCATATAACAAATGGAAACATCGGAAACGTGGCACTTGCTTTCATAAAACTCACCGATAGGTGGTTTTACCGCGCCGGTATGCTTCATAACGGCGCGGTCATATATATAGCTTCAACCGTACACATCGATTCTTCTCAACAGAAGCAGATTACGCCGGATGAAAGAATAACGGACAAGGCAACAAAGTAAAGGAATGCCAAAACGAGAATGAAGCCAAAGCCCGAAGGGATCGCGTATGCCCATCATACGCAGGGAAACCGCCCGGGGGACTGGCTGATCTCCCGGGCCGGTTTTCCAATAATCGAAGCAGCTGTTAACGAGGCAAAGAAAAGCAGGGAATGGAGGAAAGAATATATGACACTCATGATGAGAGATGAAGAAATGGTCGAGAAGGGCTTAAAGAGAGTTGCACGGAATATGATGCATGCGGGCGAACCTATTGAGCGTATAGTATTGTTTACCGGTGAAGATGAGGACACAGTACAAGAATGGCTCGAAGAAGATGATGATTAAGGCTTCCTATACCTGATAACCTTCAAGAGATCATAGCCGCCTATCTATTCTGAACTGAACAGATAAGCGGCTTTTTCTACACTCAACAGCGCATCGATTTCACGAAACTCGAAATCGAAGCCTGGACAAGGGCATTCAAAACCAAGAACATTTTAGGAGGAGGAAAGAACAATGAAGAAAATCACAGCACTCATCGTATTAACAGCACTGTTAACAGCTTGCAGTACTGAGGCCCCGAACACTACGCCCCTGACAACTAGTACACCTAGTGTCAATGGCGCTGACAACGCCGACACCGATGCCGACACCGACGCCTACACCAAGCACATGGAAGAAGAGGGCTGGCATAAAGGAGACGACGGCAAATGGCACAAAGAGAGTGAAACAGAGTATGTAGACTCAGGGTACATCCCCTGGGATAAAAACAGCGAAATTAAAGACGTCGATCCGTCCGATTATTTCATCTCCGAGTCCGAATTCGATCTCGTTGGCTTCATGCGCAACTTCGGTTTCACGCTCGCTAGCCATGATAAAGACACTATACAGTTCAAACGTGTAGACGGCGTCACGATCTTTATTTTCGCCACTCGCGAGGGTTTCCGAGAAGAGTTCGTCGGGATGACGGTTCTACACGATATGTCATTCCAAGAAACCGACTACATCAAAAACCATGGCGAAGGCGGCTACACCCATCTAACTGGAGATTTAAGCGAAGTGAAACCGTTTAATACTCCAAATTTCGTTCGAACAATAAGCGAAATGCCGAAGATCTGTCGAAATATCCGGGACGGACATTGCCCATACTATGAGACTGTCCTTGTCGAGCATAGTGAGACCACGCCCGATAAAATCTTCGGCGGTGACAGAAAAAAGGGATGGCACTTCGACTTCGTCGAAGACAATTACCCGGAAGTCGTAGTTAGACCGGGAGCCTGCAATTAATTCTCCTTCGGGCGAGCTTCCTGCTCGCCCTTTTTTCCCCTGCTCATCCGCAAGGATTATATTCCATATATACGGCCACGCGCCGGAGAAATGAAGGGATCGCGTATGCCCGTCGCACAAAAACCGCCCTGAGAGAGCGGTCAGCATACTGCTTTAGAAACGGATAATATATTAATATAAAATAAAATAATACTTGACAATTAATAAACCATATTATATGATCTTCTCACCGGCTTTCGCCGGGCAGGCACGGGCTTCGCTCGTGTATGCATTCCCGGGATGGAACTGTTGGATAATTTTTTGTTTAGGCAGGAGGTACAACATCAGAATGACAAACAGAATCAGATTGTCGAGGCAGCTTGCGGGCGCAAGCGGCAGTATTGAGATTACACTCAAAAACGATATGTTGTTTCACATGGTGATGGCGCGATCGGAAAGGGCACTGAAGGGGTTGGTCTGCGCACTGAAGGGGCTCCGCGAGGAAGACGTGCGCTCGGTGAGGCTGCTTAATCCGATCAATTACGACGAGTATCTGGAAAAGGAAGTTGTTGTTGATACGTTGGTCGAGATGAACAATGCGGAAATCTTGAACATTGAACTGCAGATCAGACGGGACAAGGAGTGGATTAAGCGGTCGCTGCTGTACCTTTGCCGCGCCTATGACAATATCAAAGGGGAGGACAAGGGATACGAGCGCCTGAAGCCCACGACACACATCGGCATTCTGGATCATGATCTTTTTCCGGAGCATCCGGAGTTCTATGCAAAATATCTGCTGACCAATGTGTCAAACGGAAACATCTACACTTCAATCTTCGGGATGAATGTGTTATCATTGAACCGAATCGGTCTTGCGACTGAGGAGGACAGAAACAATAAGCTGGACTACTGGGCGAAGCTGTTTCGTGCCGAGACCTGGGAGGAACTGAAGAGTCTTGCGGAAAGGAGCGAAGCGATGTCGGAAGTGGCGGAAGCGATGTACAGAGTCAGTGCGGAACAGCATAACCAATCGATTCTGAGAGCGAGAAGAAAGTATGAAGAGATCCACGCAACGATCGTGAACGCCAGGGACCGCGCGGAAGCCGAGCGCGATGCGGTGGTAGTGAAGCTTGACGCGGCAGAGGCGAAGCTTGGAGCCGCAGAGGCGAAGCTTGGAGCCACAGAGGCGAAGCTTAGCGCTGCGGAGGAGGAGCTTGCGCGACTGAAGGCGGAGTTGAGAGCTGCGCGGGGAGAGTCGTAGTCAAATTCGTATCGCAAGCGGATTGTCCGTAAAAGTCGAAGACGCCGATGCGCTGATTCCCCTTCCGTGAGTGCGAAGACGGAAGCCTACATATTCCCCATCAACTTATCCTTCAAAATCCCGACGCATTCGCGTAAGACGTTGTGCGGCAGGTAGAAGACACGGGAGGGGGCGGCGATGCCGACCGCGTTTGGAATGCCCTGCTTTTCGGCAATGGAAAGGGCGCGGTAGAGATGAAAGTTGTTTGTCACAATCCCGACCGTATCGTTGACGGGGTCTAACAGTGCCATGCTGTTTCTGATGTTGTCGATCGTGTTTTTCGATGCTTCTTCCGTCTGAATCCGCGCGGGGTCAATTCCGTTTGCGATAAGATAATCCCGCATGACCTGTGCTTCCGGCGCGTGCTCGTTTTCGCCCTGCCCGCCGGTGACGATGCACTTTGTTTCAGGATATGCATAAAGCACATCCAGCGCGGTATCCAGCCGGTGCTGCAGGATGATGGACGGGCCTGAAGGGTAAACCTGTGCGCCGAGCACGAGGATCACGTCCGGCGCTTCCTGCGGCGCGTCATGGAAATGCGAAAACACCAGCGCCGTGCAGACCGCAACGTACAGCAAGCCTGCGGCGATGACGCCAAGAAAAGCGTACAGCGCGGGTTTCGGCAGACGCGCAAACCAGCCCAGCCGCAGGGCAAGCGCGACAAGGGCAAAGAAGCCGGTGCCCGCCCACCACACCAGCCAGAAGCGGGTGCCGCTGCCGACGGCCCGCACAACGGAACCGTAGCCGAAACACAGCAGGGCGAGCACGATACAAAAGACCTGAAACAACGTCTTCATCCTCAGTCCTCATCCACATGCTCCATGTCCACATCTGTTTCGGGGTGCGGCTTGTAGAGCGGATCATTTTTCGGGAACTGGTAATCCTGTGTCAGATAGCCGAGCTGTTCCTGCAGAAGGGCATAGCGCTCCGTGCCCCAGCGCCAGTTCGTGTGCGAATCGCTGACCCAGTCATTGACATCGCAGTCCGGCGCGAGCTTTTTGAATTCCTCAACCTGTGCCTTCGGAATACTCGTATGTCTGCCGATCCAAAGGCGCTCCAGCTGTGTCAGACCATAAATCGGCGACAGATCCTTCAGACGGTAATTCCAGCCGATATTCAGATGCTTCAATTCCTTTAAGTCCGCGAGCGGCGAAAGATCCGGGACGCGGTTCGTGAAGATTTCCAAAAACTCTAACTTCTTGCAGTCCGCCATCGGCGTGATGTCGTCGATGGAACAGATCGCGATGATCAGCACCTCCAGATCGGGCATATAAGAAAGGAAGGTACATTTCGACAAGCCCTTGTTGTGGCCGATGTCCATGTACTTGACCTTGGTGCAGTATTTCAGACTCTCCGCGTTTTCGTTCGTCAGCGTGCCGGAACCGTAGGCACTGGCCAGAATCTTCGTCGCGTCCGTCCGCACGCTGTACCCCGGACCGAACCAGACGCGCCACACAACCTCGACCTCCGGGAAGTCGTCGCGGATCGCCGCCATGTGCTCGTCGTCCACGCCGCAGAAATCCATGTCGAGGTATTCCACCTTCGGCATGTGCGTGAGAATCCCGCGGACCTCTTCGCCGTCGTCGTCCATTTTGATGTGATTGAAGTCCAGAATCTTCGTGTGAATATTGATCTTTTTCTCAAAGGCGGTGAAGATGTAACGAACCTTCAGCTCCGGATGTGCCTTCATAAAAGCGGAAATATCCGCTAACTTTTCATAGCCGTCCTCTTCCCGTCCGAAGTCAAAGCCTTCCGTATGTTCCAGGCGGGGAAGGAGTTCTTCCAGCTCCTCGAAACCGTCCATCGCCATGGAGGACAGATCCGGCATCTTCTCATCCAGACGGAAGACAGCGCCCCGGATGCTGACCGTTCCTTCGGGCTCCACCGAGGGATAGCGTTTGCAAAAATCATTCAGCTCCGCGACGGACCAGCGCTCGATTTGCAGCGTCCCGACAGGCGTCAGCTGTGGATGCTGCGCGCAGAACTCGTCCAGCTGCGCCGCGCTCCAGTCCGAAAGATCCAGTTCCGCAACCGCCGCGCCCCGCTGGTAATCCACAAAGTCTTCCGCGGCCCGCAGCGCTTCTTCATAAGAGAGCTTTGTCAGATCCGCCGTCTTTGTCACCATGTCATAGCCGACATCATCGGGCCAGGCGACCGTGTAAGACACCTCCACGCCCGGATGCGCGTCCGCCCAGTGCGCGATCTCGCGGAAGCAGGCGCTCTTGCGCAGATCCGCCTGCCGCAGATGCGTGAGATAGTCCAGCTTCGGAATCTCGTCTTCCCGCAGATCCAGCTCCACGCGCTGTGTCAGCCAGATGTAGACGCCGTCCTCAAAAAACACAAGGCGGTGCGTCAAAAGGGCAAACAAAAAGACCGCGGCCGACAACACAAGCACAACAAGAAGCGCGCGAAGCCAGCGCCGTTTACGCGGTTGCGTCTCACTGCCCTCTCCGTACGCGTTTTCGTTGCTGTCCGGCGTGTTCTCCGCTGTCTCCGTGTCGGGAGTGTCAGCTGTGGATTGTTGTTTGGTTTCGGACATCATGTTCCCTCCGGGAAAACATTGTATCATATTTTCCTCCTGTTCCGCACCTTCATTGACCTGACGGGAGGATTTGCTTATAATTTTTTGCAGGGAGTGAGAAAACGACGATATGCAGCAGAAGAAACCACGTTCCAAAAATCACAGAAAGACCGCGGGCGTCCGCAAGAAAAAGAAAGGGCAGCAGAGGCTGTTGCTGATTGTGCTGGCCGCGCTTCTGATTGCGGGACTGCTGATCGGCGCGATTGTGACGGTGATCGGGCGCTCGGGCGGCGGAACGCAGGACAGCGGCGAAGAGACCGCGCAGACTGTCACGGAAGCAGGCAGCGAAAACATAGCGGAAGCGGACGGAAGCGAAACACAAGCCGCGTCGCCGGGGGAAGAAAACGCGGCGGAAAGCGCGGAAACGGAAGCGTCGGAACCGACGGAAGAAGAGCTGCGCCTGATGGAAGCGCAGGCCCTGCTCGACGGCATGACGACGGAAGAAAAAGTCGCGCAGCTTTTCTTTATCGCGCCGGAAGCGATCGTGGATGTGGAAACCGTGACGCAGTGCGGCGACAAAATGCGGGAAGCGCTGACAAGGTACCCGGTCGGCGGCATTGTGCTCTTTGCGAAAAACCTCGAAACCCCGGAACAGACAAGGGAAATGCTTGCCGGAATGCAAAGCGTCCTGACGGAACGAAGCGGTGTACCGGCATTTCTGAGCGTGGATGAGGAAGGCGGCATTGTCCGGCGCGTGGGCATCAAGGAAGCCTTCGGCGTACCGCAGATCGAGTCCATGGGAATTGTCGCCGCGGACGGCACAGAGGCGGTGACGGAGGCGGCACAGACGATCGGTAACTATCTCTCGGACCTCGGCTTCAACACGGACTTCGCGCCGGTGGCGGACATTCTGACCAATCCCGAAAACCGCGTGATCGGCGAACGCGCCTTTTCCTCAGACCCGCAGGATACGGCGGAGAAGGCGTTCGCGTACGCGGAGGCACTTACGGAACAGGGTGTGTTTCCCGTCTACAAGCACTTTCCGGGCCACGGCGACACGGCGGAGGATTCCCACACCGGTTATGCCTTTTCCTACAAAACCCTGGATGAGTTGCGGGAAGCGGAGCTCATCCCCTTTGTCGACGCGGCGAAAAACAAAATCCCCTTCATCATGGCGGCGCATATTTCCCTGCCGAATGTCACCGGCGATGATACGCCCGCCAGCCTTTCACCGGTCATCATCACGGATCTGCTCCGGAACAATATCGGCTATGAGGGAATCATCATCACGGACGCGCTGGACATGGGCGCGATCAGCAATCACTACACGCCGGGCGAAGCAAGCGTCAAAGCGCTGGAAGCCGGCTGCGACATGCTGCTGATGGCGGGACATTTCGAAGAATCTTATCAGGCGGTGCTCGCCGCCGTCGAAAGCGGCGTGCTGACACAGGAACGTATCAACGAATCCGTCCTGCGGATTTTGCTGCTCAAAACGGAGATGTAAGGATGTCAAGAAGAGAAGAACTTCGCCGCTTCGCGGAACTGTCGGAATGGATCAGGGAGTTGTCCTCCCCTTCTCTCGAAGGGATCGGAAGCCCGCAGGAATACAACCGGCAGATGGGTGAAAACTACGGCCGTATGCGGGAGCTCAACGACAAGAGTACGAAGATCATCGAGACGATCCTGGACCCCATGCTGGGAGAAGAGACGGAAACAGAACCGCCGCCGCTGACCGCCGAAGAAGCGGAAGATCTCTTTGACTTTTGCGATGTGTTATACGATCCGCTCCGGCGGGAAAGCGTGGATGATCTTCTGCGCTACCGCGTGGTCCGGCGGCTCTTGCGGGACGCGGAGGAAAAAGATGACATCGCGTCGCGCATCCGCGCGCTGGGAATCCTCATGGAATGCTGCGCCTGCATCGTCATCATCACGGTAAAGCTCTATCCGGAAAGCGGAGCGGTGAACCGCTATCGCGCGGAAGGGCTGGAAGCCGCGGAACGCCTGCGCGGATTCCTGGAACCGGAAGCCTTTGCCGCGCTGCCCGATGACAGGACGCGGGAGACCGTTCTGAAAAGCACGAGGGAACTCTGGTCGTTGTTTGCGTTCCGGAAAGCGCCCTGGAGCGCCGAAGAAAACGAAACGCACCTGACGCTTCTGAAGGAAGCGCTGGCACTCGCGGAAAATCCTTTTTACATCGAGCACGCGTCCAAATACGATTGGAAGAATCACCGCTACCGCGTACTGCAGGGCATCGCGAGTCTCACGGAATACCATAACGCCGCGGGGCTGACCGCGGAGCAGCTGACGGAAATCAACACGCATTCCAGACAGCTCCTTGCCCTGTGGAAGGAAGACAAAGTATTGCAGGGAGCGCTGTCGTCCTCCGCGGTGCTGCATCTTGCCATGTACCGCAACGCGTATCTGACGGGAGAAATGCCCCTTGCGGATTACCGCGAGCATCTGCTGCGGCTGCTCGCGGAAGCGGACGACGAGGATTACAGCTACGACGGCAACATGCGCCTGGTCATGACGCAGACGGAATACCTGCTGACACTGAAGGGGGAAAAGCTGACGGAAGAGGAAGAGACGCAGGTGATTGCCTTCTTTGACAGAACCGTCCGCTATCTGCGCGGGATGCCGAAGCTGGGCAGTCTGACTTCGCTGATTACCGCGCTGACCCGCATGCTGGAAGCCTTTGCCGACTGCGGATTGAACATTTCCTTTGCCAACCTGTGCGCACAGCTTCTTGCGGCCATCAATCCGCCGACCTACCGGCACTGTCTCGTGGTGTCGGAGTTGTCGGCCCGTATCGCGTCCCATCTCTTTGACAGGGAGCCGTCGATGTTTGCCAAAGTGGACGGATATCCGGAAAAGGAGAAGGTGCTGTTCTTCGTCCGTCAGGCGGGGCTGTTGCATGACAGCGGCAAGATCTGGGTCGCGGAGGCCGTGACCAGTTACGCGAGATACTACGTCGCCGAAGAAGAGAACATGTTTATGATCTATCCGGCCGTCGGCGCTTCGATGCTGGCCCGTTTCCCGGAAACCGCGCCCTACGCGGAGATCATACGGCATCACCGGGAGGAGCGCTGGGACCATGATATCGTGACGCAGATTGTTGCCTACGCGGACCAGATGAGCCGGGTTTCGAAGGAAGGGGACAGTACGGACAGGGCAAACATCCCTTATCTGGACGCGCTTTGCAAGGAAGAAGAAATCCGCGCGGAGCTGAAGCACGTTGTGGAAGAGGGGAACGAACGCTGCACGGAGGAAATCTTCCGCATGCTGCGCCGCGACACGGAGGAAGCGTAAGGTGAAGCCGCGGATGCTGCCTCACCGAATTGCAAAAAGAGGGTAAAAGTGCTACATTAAAAACGGTTTTGCAATGGGTGAGGTGCGAGCGATGGCGGAAGAGAAAGCGCTTCAGGCGGACGAAAAAAAGGAAGAGAACGAAAGCGACGCGAAAGCAACAGGAGAAGAGGAAGGCGCGGAACAGCCGAAGAAACGGCGCGGGCTGAAAATCGTTCTGGGGCTGCTGGTACTGGCGGCTGCTGCCTTTGCGTTTCTGTACTTCACGCACCGCATCCTCTTTTTCAAGGACGGGGTCGTTTTGTGGAACGCGGAGCGGGTGACGCTCGATCTGCAGAAGGACGAGATTTCCAAGCTGGATTATCTGAAGAATCTGAAGGAAGCGGACCTGTCGAAAAGCGAGTGTTTCCGCGAGATCCACGACTGGGCCAAGAAGCATCCGAAAGTGAAGGTGGCATATACCGTCCGCTTTCCGCAAAACGTCAGCTATGACGACAGGACGCAGACGGCGGATCTGACGAAGCTGAAAACGCAGCGGGAGTTGGTGTCGCTGGCGTCGGAGCATCTGTATTATCTGGAAACGCCCGTCAAGGCAAAGGTGGATGTCAACGGCTTTGATACGGAAAAAGAATCCCTGGCCGATCAGCTGGATGCCGTGCGCGATGCCGCCGGCGAAGCGACGCCGCTGAGCTTTAGCGGTGAAGTGACCGCGGAGGACTGGCCGGTCGACACCTACCTTGATTTTCTGGAACGTTATCCGGAACTCATCGTCACGGGCAGCGTCATGGCAGACGGCCTTTCCTGTCCGCTGGACGCGGAAACGCTGGATTATTCCGCTTCAAAAAAGAAGGAGTATCCGGAGCTGATTTCGCTCGCGCCGTCTTTGACGGAGTTGAAATCCGTGGACTTCGGCAGGGAAGAGGACGGACACACTCGCCTCGCCGGTATCGCGGCTTTCCGCGAAGCCTGTCCCGAGGCTGAGGTGTCCTATATTTTTACCGCCTTTGACAAAAAGATCAACATCCACACGCCAACCCTCGATTTCAATCACATCGAAATGGATGACGACGGCGCGGAGGTGCGGGACATTCTGCAATACATGCCGGAGGTCACCTTCCTCGACATGGATTTCTGCGGCGTGGACAATGAACACATGGCGGCCATCCGCGATGATTTTCCCGATGTCGAAGTCGTCTGGCGTGTCTGGTTCGGCGCAAAATATTCCGTGCGCACCGACGTGGAAAAGGTTCTCGCTTCGCGCTCCGGTGTGGGCGGCTCGCTCGCGCCCGACAACACGGAGGGGCTGAAGTACTGCACAAAAATGAAATACCTGGATGTCGGCCACAACGGTCGGATGGTGGATATTTCCTTTGTTTCCTACATGCCGGATTTAGAGGTGCTCATTATTATGATGGGAAATGTCACGGACATTTCGCCGATTGCCGACTGCAAACACATGGAGTTTCTGGAAATCTTCACGAACAACATCACGGACCTTTCGCCGCTGGCGGACTTAAAGGAGCTGAAGCACCTGAATATCTGCTATAATCACAATCTGGCGGACATGACGCCGATCTATAACCTCACGCAGCTGGAGCGTCTGTGGATCGGCACGCGCACGCGGATTCCGAGAGATCAGATTCAGCATTTCAAGGAGCTGGCGCCGGACTGTGAGGTGAACGACTGGTGCGGAGACCCGCACACGAACTGGCGCTGGGGCACGGAACGTTACGCGCTGCTGCAAAAGCAACTGGGCTACCTCACCCTGGATTACCAGTTCACCTGGGCGGACCCGCTGTACAAGCCGCACCCGGAAACGGATTTTGATATGGAGCACATCGAGTAAATGACGGAAGAACAAAAAGCCGGTTCCGATGACGGCCTGGAAATGGTTGATTTGGAACCGGAAACGCATGATACAAAAGAGCCGGATTCACCCCCGAAAAAGAAGCACCGCGTTCTGATCGCGTTTTTGGCGACGCTCCTTGTCCTCGGCGGCGTGTTTTTGTTTGCCCTGATGAGCCATAAGATCATCATTTTCCGTCACGGCTTTTTCTTCGGCAACGCGGAACGCATCGAACTTGAAATCGAAGCGAACGAAATCGAAAAGCTCGACTTCTTTTCTCAATTGAAGGAAGCGGATCTCAGGCAAAGCACATGCTTCCGCGAGATCGCGCAGTGGGGCGAGGCGCACCCGGCGGTCAATGTCCTCTACACCGTGCATCTGCCCGCGGAGATCTCTTATGACAGCAATACAAACACCATCGATCTGTCAAAGCTTTCCCCCGCGGACGCGACACGGGCCGCTTCGGATTATATGGTTTACATTAAGGAAACGCAGAGCGCGCGGCTGGATCTTTCGGCCTGGACGCTGGAGGAACTTCTCGCCTTTCACGGGGAATATCCGGAAATCACCGTCGAAGGCACGATGGCAAAAGAGGACTGGACGGCGGAGGAACTGACGCTGTTCCGGGACAGCTTTCCCGAAGCGCTTGCCGAAGGGTTTCTCGTGATCGGCAAAGAACGCATCGCCCTGGACGAGACCTCGCCGGACGCGTCAAAGCTCACCGCAAAGGACATCGACGAGCTGCTGCTTGCCGCAAAGGCCCTGCCGGAACTGACGGAGATCGATTTTGGCAGAGAGGAAGACGGCTACAAAAAGCTGCCCGCCGTGTCCGCGTTTATGAAGGAATATCCGGACATCAAAGTTCATTATATCTTCACGGCCTTTGAGAAAAAGATCAACATCCATACCAAGACCCTGGACTTCAATCACATCGAAATGGATGACCAGGGCGAAGAGGTGCGCGAGATTCTGCAGTACATGCCGAAGGTGAATTTTCTGGACATGGATTTCTGCGGCGTGGATGATGAGCACATGGCCGCGATTCGTGATGATTTCCCGGATGTGAAGGTGGTGTGGCGCGTCTGGTTCGGCAGGGATTATTCCGTGCGGACGGACGCAACGAAGATTCTGGCCAGCGCCCCTTACGTGGCCGGGGAACTCAATCCCGAGAACACCAAGAGCCTGATTTACTGCACGGAGATGAAGTACATGGATCTCGGGCACAACAACTATCTGCGCGATATCTACTTCGTGTCCTATATGCCGGACTTAGAGGTGCTGATCGTCATGCTCGGCAATCTCACGGATATCTCGCCGCTCGCCGACTGCAAGAAGTTAGAGTTTCTGGAGATTTTTTCCAACGCGATCTCCGACATCTCGCCGCTGGCGGAATGTACGGAGCTGAAGCACTTGAACCTCGGCTACAATTTCGCGATCCGTGATCTCTCTCCCTGCTTCGGTCTGACGAAGTTGGAGCGTTTGTGGATCGGCAATTCCACCTCCATCCCCTTTGCGCAGATTCAGGAGTTTCAGGAACTGCATCCGGACTGCGAGGTCAATTACACCGTCGGCGACCCGCATGCCGGCTGGCGCTGGGGCAACGAACGCTACGCCCTGCTCGCCGAGCAGCTGGGCTATCCCGATCTGGATTACCAGTTCAGCCGGAATGACCCGCTCTACAAGCCGCATCCGGAAACGGATGTGGATATGGAGCATGTGGATGAGGACTGACGCGGTGTTGCGGGTTTATTGCCCCGCGAGAAATGCCGTGATTCCGTCGGCGATGCCGCCCGCCACCAGCTTCTGATAACTGTCCGAGACAAGCAGCGGATACTCCGTGTTTGAAGACAGAAAGCCGATCTCGATCAGACAGGCGGGGTGGCTGTTGTTTTTCAGCACATGGAAAAAGGAATCCGTCACCGCCTTGCTTGTGCGTGCCCCCGTCGCGCCGGTCGTGTACGCCAGCACATTCCGCGCAAGGCGCGGACTCTCCGGATGAGACTCCCCGTTGCAAAAGATTTCCATGCCGCTGTAACGGTTGTTGTATGGCAGCGTGTTGACATGCACCGCGACAAAGGCGGCGTTTTCATAGCTGTTGGAAATGGCAACGCGGTCCGCCAGCACAATACGGTAATCCGAATCCCGCGTCAGACGCACCGCAAAACCTCTCTCCTGCAGAATCCGCGCGGCTTCCAGCACCACGGCAAAAGTGATGTTTTTCTCATACGTTTTCCCGCGCACACAACCGGGATCCGTTCCGCCGTGTCCCGGGTCCAGCACGATGACCGGAAAGGCGGAAGCAGATGTCTGTTGCTTCTGTGTGTTTGCGGCTGTCTGCGCTGGTTTTGCGGCGGCGACAGTACCGGCGGCATTCCGCCTCTCCGCCTTGCCGCAGAGAATGTAATGAAGATAATAAGCGGGAAGGTTGTCGCCGAAGGTGCGCTCCAAATCCGCGTAGCGCTGCCGGTACAGCTGCACATTGAATTCCGCGCTTGCCTGCCGGCCCTCCCGCATCCCGTTCGTTAAGAAATGCCGGAAGGCTGCCGCGGGATTTCCCACGAACGCCGCCTTCAGATCGGCGTACTGATTGATGTAGAAATCATAGTTGTAAACAGCCTCGTAATCCACGCCGTTCGCAGTGGTCTCACCCGAAGCCGCGACAGGAAGACGGAAAGAAAACAGGAGTATACATACAAGCAACAGTGTGCGGATACGGAAGGATTTTTTCATGTATTCTTTTCTCTCCTGTGTGTTGTGATGATATTTCCCCTGCAGTTTGATTCTGTTATACTCCTGTCCGGCTACTGTGTCAATATTAATACGCGCGGAGGATGTTATACAGACAAATCCCCATCACCAGCACCATCACCCAGAGAAAGAGCGTCAGCGTTCTTTTTTCGCTGAGGCTGCTGCCGATGCGGGAACCGGCCTCGCTGCCGAGAATGCCGAAGCCGATCATCAGCAGCAGAAGAGAGACTTCCACCGAGGGGACTTCGCCGGAAATCACCGTGTACAGAATGGCGGCCGCCTGGCTGATCAGGATGATGTAAAGACTGTTCTTTGCAGCCGTCTTGGCCGTCATGGAAAAGAAGAAAAAGAGAACCGCCATGTTGAAGGGGCCGCCGCCGACACCGAGAAAGGCGCCGAGCGCGCCAAGGAACAGCCCGATCAGCACGCAGGACAGCGGCGCGCTGACACGATACGAGCGCAGGCGGTCCTTCTTCAGTGTATAAAGCAGCGTCGCAAGGGTCGCGGCAAAAAGGAGCGCGGCTTGCAAAACACCCGCCTTCTCCGCGTTGCCCGTCAGTTCCGCCGCGTAGCGGAAGAGGAGCCTGCCGAGGATCCCGCCCGCAGCGGAACCCGCCGCGAGCGGCGTGGAGATTTTGAAATCCAGCGCCCTGTCCTTTTGCAGGATTCCCTTTCCCACGGACCAGAGCGACATCCCTGCCACGGTGCAGGCGGAAATGAAGTTAATGGCGGCGACACTTAACAAACCGGATGCGTCCAGCACCGGCTTGATGAGAATGCCGCCGCCCATTCCGCAGATTTTTCCGACCAGGCAGGCCGCAAAGGCGACCGCCGCGAACACTGCCGTCACAGGAGCGTCAGTTTCCTTCCGTATGATCCCAGGCGTCCGTGAAGATGCCGATGCCCTGTGTGGTGTAGGCGTGCTTCATGCAGTCCTTGAACACATCCAGCCCCGCGGTGACAATGTCCGCGCCCGCCACCGCGCAGTCCGCGATCTGCTTCGGCGTGCGCACGGCGGCGCAGATGATTTCGGTCTCACCAAGAAAACCGTAATTGTCATAGATCGTGACGATGTCGCTGATATACTGTTTGCAGTCCTCGCCGTTGGCTTCTTTCCAGCCGATGAAGGGAGAGACGAATTTCGCGCCGATCTTCGCGGGAAGAATTGCCTGGGCCGGAGAGAAGACAAGCGTCACATTTGTGCGGATGCCTTCCTGTTCCAGACGCCTGGCGGCAGGGATGCCGGCAAGGGTCGAGGGCACTTTGATGACAAAGTTTTCGCTGATCGCGGCGATTTTCTTTGCTTCCTCCACCATCTGATCCGTATCATCCAGATGCGGATTGATTTCCACGGAGACGGGGAAGGTGTCAATGCCCGTCAGGCCCTCTGCCTTCACCCAGTCCGCGATGTCCTGAATGGCGGTCAGAAAGGGCTTGCCGCTGACCATGATGTGACGGGGATTTGTCGTAACGCCGTCGATGCCGAAACTGCCGTGTGCTTCCCTGATTTCGTCCAGTTTGGCGCTGTCCAGAAAGAATTTCATTTGTCTTACCTCCGTATGCTTATGTGAACAGTGACTAATTGCTTCCGTTTTTATTTCCGTTCTTGACCATAAGGATTGCCGCCCCTTATAATAATTAAATGAAATAACAAATGAAAAGGAGGACGGGCGTTTGCTGCATATCACAGGCTCCAATTCCGCACGGGCAAAGACATCCAATCATACCGCCATACTCCGGCTGATCTGCCAGCACGGTCCCGTCAAGCGCGCGGACTTAAAGGATATGCTGGATCTGACCCTGCCGACGATCACCACCAGCGTCAATGCCATGATCCGCGCAGGGCTTGTCCGGGAAACCGCGCCGGACGAAACCGGTGCGCCGGGCAGAAAGGCACATGCCTTAACCATTGATCCCGCGTACGGACATTTTCTCGGTATCGAAATGCGCGATACCGGACGCACGGCCTGTATCACGGACTTCAGGGGGCGGATGCTGTATGCCGCCGCGGACACGAAGCTCTGTACGGACTATGACAGGGCGCTGCGTTCCGCCGCTTCTCTTTACCGTAAGCTTCTCAAACAATCCGGCCTTGACGCCGCAAGCGTAAAGGGCGTGGGTCTGGCGGTGCCGGGGCTGGTGGACAGCGCGAAGGGCGTTCTGACCATGCACCCCCGCGACAACTGGCTGGACAAATCCATCTGCGCCGACTTCCGTTCCCTCACCGCCTTCCGGGGACCGGTGCGGACCATGAACAATACCGCTTCCCGTGCCATCGCCGCACAGCTTTTCCGGCAGGATCTTCTGCATGACGCCGATCTCTTCGCCTATCTGCTCATCGCCGACGGCATTGCCTGTCCGCTTGTGGTCAATGCCCCCGTCATGAGCGAATCCGTCATCGGCAACGGCGAGGTCGGGCACATGGTCATGCACGAAAACGGTGCGCTCTGCTCCTGCGGCAACCGCGGCTGCCTGGAGGCTTACGCCGGTGACCGCGCCATCCTTTCCGTCTGCACGGAGGCAATGCAATCCGGCAAAGCACCCGGCCTGAAAGCGGTGCTCGGGAAGAAGGACGCGCCCTCCATGGAGGAGATCCTTCTGGCCCAGGAAAAGGGAGATCCCTTTGTCACCGGAGAGGTGCAGCAGGCGCTGACCACCCTCGGCATCGCGATTGCCAACATCGCCAATCTCAGCAACATGGATACGCTGCTGATCGAGGGAAAGCTCTTCGACCGTGCGGAGAACCAGAAGCTTCTGACCGGCACGATCTCCAAACATCTTTACAGCATGGTGCATTCCAAAACAACCTTCCGCTTCCTGAAAGCGGATCCCCTGAGCGGTGCGCTGGGCGGTGCGGCGGTCGCCATTCTGAACGCGATCGAGCGCTACACCGGCTGACGCTTTTGCATCACGCTCAGCCGCAGCAGCCTCTCACGCCGTAGGCGTCCATGCCGTCCTCTGACGGATTCTTCATCCCGAGATGCACCGCCGCGGTTTTGAAGGTCAGCGGCAGCGCCAGGATGTTCGGCTCCGGTCCCACAATCTTTTTCTTCGCGTCTTCCAGTGCTTCTTCAAAGGTCGCCCTTGTTTTTAAGCCCATGCCGCGCGCGTAGCCCGGTTCCTGTGCGCCGACGATGTAAATCGCGCTCGTGTTCATCTCCGCGATATGCCCGCAGCTCATCATGGAAAAACCGTGGAAGGGATGGAAGGCATAAGCGAAGCGGTATTTGCGGATATATTCCTCGTTTGTCGCAAAGTATTCGCCGAGGCGGTCCATGTCCGGCAGCGTCTGCATCTGATCCCTGTGGAACCAGTCATAACATTCGCGCAGATAGGGCCAGGCGTCGTCGTTGAAAAAGCCGTTGCAGAGGCTGGCGCAGATCAGCACGCAGCGCTCGCTCATGACGCGCTTGAAGCGCAGCACCTGTGCGCTTAAGGCCTGCATCATCATGATCGGGTTCGTGCCCATGCCGTTGCCGTAATGGAACTTTTGCGGCATTCCGAACACAAGGACATCGTATTTCTTTTCCGCCCAGTGGACGTAGGTGCGCTTGTCCGCAACCTTCCAGCTTTGCGGCATCATCTCTTTTGCGTAGCCCGAAAAGACGGCGATCTGTCTGGCTTTGGAATCCAGCACCGCGTCACAGCAGAAGAAGGGATGTCCCATTTCTTCTTCCATCTTCATGGAAATCTCGTTGAACTTTTCGCGCATGAGCGAGCCGCCGTTCACCGGCGTAAAGTCCGCGCGGTGCATGACGGAGGGCACATGGTGGCTGGCGATGGAGCGCCAGGAGGTGATGCCCGTTGCGGAATGCTTGTAGCCGCCGGAATAACCGCCGTAGGGATTGCCCATGACATGTCCGATCAGGATGGGCAGGTCACACTCGAAAACATAGCGGTTCATCTGCACCGGATCGCCGCGCTTTGTGAGACCGAGATCTGTCATGTGTTCCGGGTCTTCGGAATCATGGCTGATGATCTGTCCCGTGGGCCAAAACTCTGCGTAAAGTTCCTCCCCGAAGAGCGCCAGCGCGTCCGCGGGGGTGGAACGGGGATGCAGACCGTTGGAAATGATGAAGAGGATGTCTTCCTTTTTCACGCCCGCCGCATACAGCTCCCGCAGCAGGTATTTCATGGACAGCCTGCGGTGGCAGGTGGGCTGTTCGCCGCCCTTCACCCGGTCCGGAATGACAAAGACCACCTTGCTGCCTTCGTGTACCAGCTCCGAAACGGGCGGCATGCCGATGGGGTTGCGGATGCTTGTGAGATAGGCTTCTTCTAATTTGTCCTCCGGGATGCAGGGCGGATCCGGTACCGTCACACCGGGGATGAATTCATCCGTATTGTCCGGCAGGTTTGCGCCCATGGTCCCTGTGCCGTACTCAAATTCAAAATGTTTCATGGCTCATTCCTTTCCCAGGTAAAGACGGATGATTTCCAGATATTCTTCCGGATAAAATCCGATCTCGCCCTGAAAACGTGTCAAAGCAATCAGCCCGCCGTCGATTTCCCCGATGGAGGCCAGCATCTGCGCGTTGTCCGTCTTCAGTCCGCCGCCGTAAATGACAGGCAGTCCACCGGTGCGCTCCTTGACGAAGCGTGCGACTTCCGTGATGTAGTCCTTTCCGGCCGGCGTCTTGCCGGGGCCGATGGACCAGACCGGTTCATAGGCGATGATGATGCCGGAAGTGTCCGTTCCTTTCAGACCGGTGTCCAGCTGCGCCCCGAGCACCGCGTCGCGCTGCGGCTGTTCTTCCTCCGTTTCGCCGATGCAGTAGACCACCTTCAGCCCGGCTTCCTGTGCGCATTTGATTTCCATATTCAGCAGGCGGTTCACGGCGTCCGCGTCCGTCACGCCGGCCTCCGCGAGAATGCCCTTTTTATCCACGCGCTCTTCGCAGTGCCCGATCAGCGTCGCCGTACAGCCGAGCGCTTTTACGGCGGAGGCGGGGCGGTTTGTGGTGAAGGCGCCGAAGTTGCCGCCGGGGGCGGTGTTCATGCGGTACACGCCCTGGGAGCCGATCTGCACCGGGCTGTTTTCGCAAAGTGCCGCCGTTGCAGACAGCAGATGTGCCTCCGGCAGAAACTGCAAAAACTCCGCTTCTTCCGGTTCATATTTTTTTAAGCCTTCCTGTGTCTGTGAGACAACGGCCGCGCCCCAGTCGCGGATGTCCGCCAGGCGGTTGACGCCGCCGTATGCGACAGGTACGTCAAAGCGTTTCAGATTCAGACAGATATGTTTCATGCCGGCACTCCTTTCATTTTCCGAGTTTTTTGAACATGCGCTCCTTATATGCTTCCACGCCCGGCTGGTCAAAGGGATTGACGTTCAGCAGCAGGGCGCTGAAGGTGCAGGCTGCAAAAAAGAAGTAAAACAGACTTCCGAAAGCTTCTTCGTTCAGGCAGGGCAAAGAAAGCCGCAGGCAGGGCAGCACCGCAGCGTGTGCCGCGTAAGTCGCTTCAAAGGCGGCGCGGTTGACGCTGTCAAAATCCGTGCCGTCCAGATACGCGAATCCGTCCTCAATGCCGTCCGGCGTCAGCAGGCAGGACGCGCCGCTGTCTGCCACATCCAGAAATGTTTCAAACATCACGCGGGAGCCGTCCTGCAAAAACTGTCCGACGGAATGCAGATCCTCCGAAAAGTTTCCGCAGACGGGATACAGTCCCTTTTCCTCCTTGCCCTCGCTTTCGCCAAACAGCTGCATCCACCATTTCGAAAAGCGCACGAGGCGCGGTTCAAAGAAGGAGAGCATCTCCATCCGGAAGCCCTTATCATAAAGCAGCTTTCTTGTGACCGCGTAGCGCAATGCCGGATTCTCTTTAGCCGTCGCTTCCAACAGATGCGCGCGCATATCGGAAGCGCCCTTCGCCAACGCGGCAAGGTCAAAGCCCGCGGCCGCGAGGGGAAAGAGTCCCACCGGGGTGAGTGCGCTGAAACGTCCGCCGATGTCCTGCGGGAAGGGCAGGAAATGCCAGCCGTTTTCTGTTGCCAATGCTTCCAGACGGCTGCCTTCCGTTCCGGTGCAGACAATGCGTTTCCCGTAATCTTCGCCGCAGCGTTCCCGCAGCGCCCGCCGCAGGACGCGGAAGGCAATGCCCGGCTCCACGGTTTCAAAGTTCTTTGCGATGACGTTGATACAGAATTCCCGGCCTTCCAGTTCCGCAAGGACGCGGTTGATCTCATGCGCGGACAAAGAATTGCCCGCCCAGACAAGCCGCATGCCCTGACGCGCTCCGAGCGCCTCAACCACCGCCCTGGCCGCCTGGTTCGAGCCGCCGACGCCGATGACGACCAGCGTGTCCGCGGTCTTTGCGAGCGTCGCTGCAAGTTCCTCCATACGTGCAAGCTGTTCCGGGGAAGACCGGGAAAGATCAAACCAGCCGAGATGCTCCTGATATTCCGGAAGCCCCGCCCGGAAACGCGCAAGCAGCGGCACCGCTGCGTCCAGCGCCGCAAGGAATTCCGCTTCCGTGATGATGTTTCTTGTGCCGGAAAGCTCCGGCTGTAAGGATTCTTTCATTACTTATCCGCCTGTCTTTACAGCGCCGCAACGGATTCCGGCAGCAGGATGCATACATCCTCCCTGCCCTGCAAAAAGGAAACCGGAAATGCCGCCGTCCGCTCTCCGTAAGCGGCTCTGCGCACAACCGCGCGGTGCCAGTCACGGAAAACTCCAAGCACGATGGTTTTGGCGCTTAAGATCTCTTTGAAGCCAACCGTGATACAGCGGGAGGGCATATCCTCCAGCTTCCCGCCGAAATCGCCGATGGCGTTGCAGGCTCTTGTCTCCCTTGCAATGTCCAGCACCCGCGTCGGCTGTGCGCAGAATTCCGCTTCCGGCAGTTCCGCGCAGGCCTCGTTGAAGGCCAGATGCCCGTTTAAGCCGATGCCGCCGAAGACCGCGTCCACGCCGCCGCGGGCTGCCACAAGTTCCGTGACATACGCCGGATTTGCCGGATCCGGGAAGACGCGCTGTTCTTCCTTTGGCAGCAGCGCCGCATCGATTTTGCCGTACACCTCCCGTTGCATAAAGCCGCGGAAGCTTAAGGGATGTGTTTCTTCAATATATTTACCTTCGTCCGTCAGGTATTCGTCCATATTGATGAAGGTGCAGTTCGTAAGCGAGATCCGCTCTTTGTTGACGCGTTCCACAAAAAAGGGATACTGCCCGACAGGACCGACCGGTACAATCATCAGGCAGTCCTTTCCCGCTTCCCCTGTCTTTCGCACCACCTCAATCATCCGTTCCGCCATGCTGCGGAAGCAGCTTTCCTTATCCGGAAAAATCTCCAGCGGAATCTTCGGTGCGCGCATCAGCTCCTCTTTTCCGTAGGCATAGTATTCGTGCATTATTCCGCCACCTCCAGATATTCCTTATACACCATGTTCCAGATATAGTTTTTGAGATCGGTGAAGGCGGGAGACATCTTCGTTTCCTGGTCACGCGGATAGGGGATGTCCACTGGGATGATTTCCTTGATGCGCCCGGGACGCGCGCTCATGACGATGACGCGCGTGGCAAGAAGCACCGCTTCTTCCACATCATGCGTGATGAAGAAGCAGGTCTTTTTTTCCTCTTCCCAGGTTTTCAGAAGCTCCGTCTGCAACTGCGTTCTCGTCTGCGCGTCCAAGGCGCCGAAGGGCTCATCCATCAAAAGCAGCGAGGGATTGACCGCGTAGGCTCTCGCGATGGCGACACGCTGCTTCATGCCGCCGGACAGCTCCTTCGGATAGGCGTCCGCGAATTTTTCCAGCCCCACCATGCGGATGTATTTCATCGCAATTTCTTCCATTTCCGCCGGGCTCTTTTTCTGGATCTTCAGGCCGAAAAGCACATTCTTTTTCACCGTCAGCCAGGGAAAGAGCGCGTACTGCTGGAAGACAACACCGCGGTCGATGCCGGTGCCCTGAACCTCTTTGCCGTCCACCTGCACTTCGCCGGAGGTCTTTTCCAGAAGTCCCGCAATGATGTTTAAGAGCGTGGATTTGCCGCAGCCCGAAGGCCCGACCACACAGATAAACTCATTGTTGTAAATATCCAGATCCACGCCGTTTAAGGCAATCACCTGCCCCTTGCGGCCGTCGAAGGTTTTGGTCACGCCGCGGATCTTTACCTTCAGATCTCTCTCTTCTCCTGCCATGAGGTCAGCTTCCTTTCAAAGTATTTCAGTATTTTTTCCGCCAGCATGCCGATCACGCCGATGATGATGATGTAAAGCAGCATCGGCTCCGTTTCAAAGGTGTTGGAGAGTGAGCGGATGCGCATACCAAGCCCCGCCATCGCGCCGGTGGATTCCGCGGCGATCAGCGTCGTGAGGGAAACGGAAATGCCAAGGCGCACTGCCGTGATGATGAAGGGGGCGGTGGCCGGAAAAATCACGCGGGTAAAGAGGATGCGGTCATTCGCGCCCAGCACCCTTGCGGCCTTGATCAGCGTCTCGTCCACATTGATGACACCCTGAAAGACCGTGATGCAGATCGTGAGAAAGGTGGCCAGACAGATGACGATGATCTGCGGCTTTCTGCCGATGCCCGCGGAGATCACGACGAGGGGCACGTAGGCCAGCGGCGGGATGTTGCGGATGAACTGGATCCAGGGCTCAATGATGAAGCGCACCGGGCGGTACCAGGCCATGAGGAAGGCCACCGGAACACCGATGACAAAGCCCAGCAAAAAGCCGATGCCGGCAGAGATCAGACTGCTGGAAATATCGGAAAACAGGACGCCGCGCCGTACCATCAGCTCCGCGGAAGAGAAGGTCTTTATCGCGTTCGGAAAACTGCGGGCGGTGGTCGGGTTCAGGGACAGCAGGGTCCACACGATCACCGCGGTCAGCAGGGAAAGCAAAAGCCAGACCCATTTCGGGATCTTTGAAATCAGGTCGGCACCCTTGTTTTTCTTTTCGTTCATATCCATTCCTCCGGTGTTGAGGGCTTCTATCCGCTGCGTGCGGGAAGATCAGATAAGAAAAATGCGCGGGAGATGCCGTCCGCATCCCCCGCGCAATCCTGTCCCCTTATTCGCCTGCCTGTATCATCAGTTCCGTCAGAACGAAGTCCGCCGGGTCAATCGCCGTGGCGGCATCCACCTTTTCCGCGGCAATAAACTGATTCTGCTGCAGGGTGTAGTATTCCACCATGCTGCCGTCCTTTGCGGCGGCAATCACGCGGTCCTTCGTAAACCAGGAGCCGTCGCCGCGCTGTTCGTAGGCGGCATCCACATCCGTCTTGCACTGCTCCGCGACAAAGCCCGCGACTTCCTGCATGTTCTCCTCTTTGGAGCCGTAATCCATCGCCTTGTACATGGCGCGGATAAAGCGCACCAGAATCTCCGGATTTTCATCGGCGTAGGCGGGCGTGCAGACCCAGCTGGCCGGTGTCACGGTGACATCGGAGAAGCTGACGTTGGAGCAGAATTTGATGGCATCGTCCCCCAACTCTTCCATGATGGTGAGAGAGTAGGGAGACCAGGTCGCCAGCGCGTCCACGGAACCCGAGATCGCGGCCGTGACCATGTTGGTGGTATCCATGTCATAGGCTTCGATATCATCCATCGTCAGTCCCACGGATTCCAGCGCGAGGGAGAGAATCTGTTCCGAAGAGGTACCGGAGGCATAGGCAACCGTCTTGCCCTTCAGATCTTCGAGGGATTCCACGCCCTTGCTCTTCAAGCCGATGACGCAGTCCGCGTCGCCCAGCTGCTGCAGCAAAAAGACCTCCGCGTTGCCCGTGGCACAGAGTCTGTGCGCGCCGGGGCCGATGTAAGACAGATCAATGGAGCCGGATTCCATGGCGGCGATTTCCGTCGGGCCGTCCGCAAATTCCGTCAGTTCCACGGTAATGCCTTCTTCTTCAAAGAAACCCTTCTCCCTTGCCGTCGTCACCGCCCAGAGTGCGGCGTAGTTGGGCATGTACGCAATCCGGAGCGTGACCGGTTCCGCCGCGGGGGCTTCCGGTTCCGGCTCCGCTTCCGTCGTCTGTGCTGCCGCGGAGGTATCCGCCGGTGCGGGGGTGGAGGCTTCCGTCTGCGCCACGCTGTCCGCCGTGGATGCGGCGGAGTTTCCGCTGTTGCCGGCACTGCCGCCGCAGCCCGCCAGCACAAACGTCAGCAGAGCGCCTGTCAACAGATAAGACATGATTTTCTTTTTCATCGCTGCTCCCTTCTTTGGATAGAACAATTAATTAAAGCGTTTAACAAATTCATTGTAGCGGTTCTTCTGACCGCATACAATAAGCAACCCTGCCAAAAATAGAGCGCTGCTTTTGGCAGATATTCACAAAAAATCATCAAAAAAAACAGGTATTTGTAAATATTGCCAGGAAACGGTATAATAGTGCTTAAATAGTTAAACAGTTTAACTAAACGCCGCCGTCGCCGCGACTGCTTCCGGAGGAACAGGGGATGGACAAGCAGGGGACAATGACATACGGCTCGCAGGAAACGCTTGCCTTTGCGCAACAGGAGCTGGAGCGCTGCCTGTCACTGTTGCCGCTCGCTGCCGGTACCGCCCTTCCCGCAGTGCGGCTCATGACGGATGAAACGCTTGTGCCGGAGGGAAATCCGGAGGACGATGTCTTCCGTTATGCCGCGGACGGCGATGAGATCCGTGTGCGCGGCGGAACGCCGCGGGCGGTACTGCTCGGTGTGTACGCCTATCTGCGGCGGATCGGTTTTGTGTTTTACCGGCCGGATACCGGCGAATCGGAGGGCACACAGATCCCCGCGCTGACGGAAGCAAACGCCTTGCACTGCCCGGAAACCACCGTGCGTGCGCGTTTCCGGCACCGCTGCGTCTGCATCGAGGGCTCCGAGTCCGAAGAAAATATGCTGCGCTATATCGACTGGCTGCCGAAGGCCGGCTACAATGCCTGCTTCATCCAGTTTCTCCGGCCGGATGTGTTTTTGAAGCGCTATTACTGCGCGGAGCAGAATCCCTTCCGGACGCCGGAAATGCCCACGGAAGAAGATTTCCTGCGGATTGACGAAGAACTGACGAAACAGCTTGCGCTGCGCGGTCTGACGGAACACCGGGTGGGACACGGCTGGACCTCCAGGGCGCTTGGCTATGACGGCAGCGGATGGTACGCGGCAAAGGAAGAGCCCGCGGAAGAGATCCGGCCCCTGATCGCCGAACTGAAGGGCGTGCGCGCACTGCGTGACGGGGTGCCCGCAAACACCAGTCTCTGCTACGCCAATCCGGCGGCGGGAGAACGTCTCATAGAGGAAGTTGTCCGCTACGCGCAGGCGCATCCCTACACGCGTTACCTGCATTTCTGGCTTGCGGACGAGCATGACAACATCTGCGAATGTGAGGCATGCAGGAAGACGACGCCCGCAGACCAGTACGTGGACATCCTGAACCGCATGGCGGAACGGATGGATGCGGAGGGACTGGAAACAAAAATCGTTTTTCTGATTTATCATGAGCTGCTGTACGCGCCGCTGAAGGCACGTTTCCAAAACACGGAACGCTTCGTGATGATGTTTGCGCCGATCAGCCGCTCTTTTGAATCCTCCTACCCGGAGGAACCCGGCGGGGTGACACTGCCGCCCTTTGTCCGCAATCAGCTCACGCTGCCGAAGACGCCTGCGGAGAATCTGAAGTATCTGCAGCTCTGGCAGGAGGTTTTCGACGGCGAGGTCTTTGATTATGACTACCACCTGGGCCGGGCGCATTACGGCGAGTTCGGTTATGTGAAGATCGCAAAGATTCTCTTCGATGATCTGCGGATGCTGAAGCGCTACGGGATGAACGGTTATATTTCCTGCCAGGAGCTGCGCGTTTTTCTGCCGAACAGCTTTCCCGTTTACGTGATGGGACTGGCGCTTCTGGAGGAAGACAGGAGCTTTGAGGAACTGAAGACGCAGTATTTTGCCGCTGCCTACGGGGACAGGGCAAAGGAAGCCGCCGCGTATTTTGAACGCATGTCCGCACATTCCGACACGGACTATTTCAATGCGAAGGGGGCACGCACACAGCCGGAAAAGGCGGAGCACTTTGCGGCCATCGCAGGGATTGCGGAAGAAATGCTGCCGGTCTTTGCGCAATGGGAAATGGAAAGCCCCGCGCACATCCGGCGCAACATGGAGCTTTTGACGTACCACGCAACCTACAGCATCCCCTTCGCAAAAGCGCTGGAACACCTTTGCCGCGGGGAAGAGACGGAGGCGTCAAAGTATTTTGCGGCCTTCCGGGATATCATCTGTAAAAACGAAGACGCGTACCAGCCGTATCTGGATGTGTACCGCGTGCTGAAAGTATCGCAGCAGTTCACCGGACTGCGGCCGGAGGACGGAGAATCGCCATGAAGACAAGGACCATCACCACACGCAACGCGGTGCAAAGACAGCGTTATTTACGACTGAATGCCTGGTGCTGGGCCTTCGTCATCATGACGCTTGTTTTTTACGTCCTGTTCCAGGGCTATCCGATCATCTGCTCCTTCTATTATTCCCTGCACAACTGGTCCGGCATGACCTCCGACATGACTTATATCGGCCTGCAGAACTACAAACAGCTCTTCGGCGAGAAGATGTTCTGGAACGCCTTTCAAAACAGCTTCAAATATATGCTGATGGTGGTGCCTGCAGAGGTGCTGGTGTCCCTGATTTTCGCCTATCTGCTCAATGACGCGAAGCTGAAGGGCAGAACCTTTTACCGTGTCTGCCTGTTTCTGCCGGTGGTCATTACGGCCTCGGTCGTCGGCATCGTGATGATCTTCATTTTTTCCACGCAGGGCATCGTGAACTACGCCCTTGTGTCCACCGGCATCATCGGCAAGGCGATCAACTGGCTGGGGAACGCGAAGTATGCCATGCCGACGGTGGTCGCCGTGGCGGTCTGGAAGGATATGGGCACCTACATGATTTACTGGCTTGCCGCACTGGCGGCGGTACCGCAGGATATTGTGGAAGCCAGCGCCATTGACGGTGCGACAAAGCCGAAAACCTTTTTCCATGTCACGCTGCCCAACATTGCGCCGACGGCGGGCATCATCCTGATTCTTTGCACGATCAATTCCCTGAAGGTCTTTGACCTGATGCAGACGCTGACGGGCGGCGGCCCCTTTTATTCGACGGATGTCATTGCCACTTACGTGTACCGCACCGCGTTTACCTCGGAGCTCGGTCTGCCGCGCTTCGGCTTTGCTTCCGCGGCGGCGACACTGTTCGGTCTGATCATTATTGTCCTGGGACTTGTCTTAAACGCGATCAAGTCCAGACTGCAGGCGATGCAATCATAACAGGCGGAGGAACCGCGGATGTCACAGGCACAAACGGTCCGGAAAAAGAACCGGAAAAAACTGAAAATCACAACGGTGATCACACACATCGTTCTGCTGGTCTGTTCGCTCATCTGGATCTATCCGATGGTCTGGACCATCATGTCCTCTTTGAAGCCGCAGAATGAGTTTTTCAAAAGCCAGCTCTCCCTCTTCCCCTCCACCTTTACGCTGGAGAATTTCACGCGGGTCTGGCTGCGGGCATCCTTTGCCACCTATTTCCTGAATTCCGTAATCGTGACGGTATGCAGCGTCATTCTCGTACTCATCATGACAAACACGGCGGGCTATGTGCTGGGCCGCTACCGCTTCTTCGGACGCGGCCTGCTGATGGCGGTCTTTCTGTCCTCCATCTGCATCCCGCTGGTTTCGACGCTCATTCCCGTCTATCAGATCATCCGCAGCATGGGGCTGATGGGCACAAGGCTGGGGCTCATTCTGTCGGGTGCCGGCGGTGCGCATGTCATTTTCCTGCTGCTGTTTTCGAGTTATTATTCCACGATTCCGAACGAACTGGAGGAATCCGCAAAAATCGACGGCTGCGGCTTTTTCAAAACCTATTTCAGTGTCATGCGTCCGCTGTCCAGACCGATTTCCACGACGGTGGTCATCATGGAATCCGTCTGGACCTGGAATGCCTTTCAGCTGCCGCTGATCCTGACCTTGAACAACCCGTCCTCCCGCACCCTTGCGGTCGGTCTCTACGCCTTCAAGGGGGAGAACACGATCGACTGGACCGGCATCTGTGCGGGCGGTGCCATCGCGATGATCCCGATCATCATTATTTTCATCTCATTCCAGCGATTCTTCATCAACGGAATGGCGGGTGCCGTGAAGGGCTGATGTGACGAATCCGTTCATGCACTGCGCGGTGCATGGGGAGATAAAACATTCATTTACTTTATAAGGAGGGACCGTTATGAAAAGAAACTTGTTGACAAGGGCAGGCGCGTTGTTGCTCGTCGCGGGATTGCTTGCAGGCTGCGGCGGCAGCGGCGGGGATACCGGCAGCAGCACGGCGGCGTCGCAGGCACCCGCGGAAGCGTCCACGGCAGCTGCGGAAACATCGCAGGCACAGGCGGAAGCCTCGCAGCCGGAAGAAACCACGGAAGAACCCGCGGAGCAGATCACGCTGCGCGTCTATGACTGGTCGGATGCCGTTCTGCCCTATCGTGAGAAGTTCCACGAGGAATTCATGAAGAACAACCCGGATATCATCGTGGAATACACACAGCTCACAATCGACCAGTTCAACAGCACGGTGGTCACGGCGATTGCCAGCGGAGAAGGCCCGGATCTCTTCCCCGTGCCGACGAACATGAACCTCACCATCGCGGTGAACGAAAACTGGTTCCTGCCGATGGAAGACTATGTCTCGCAGGAATTCATTGATTCCTTCGTGGACGGGATTCTCGTGGACGGCCTGTTCACGCTGAACGGTCATCTCTACACCGTTCCGGAAGCGCAGACACCGCCGAACACGATGTTCTATTACAACAAGGACATTCTGGAAGCCTGCAATCTCGAAGTGCCGACCACCTTTGAAGAGTTCAGGGAAGCCTGCCGCATCGTCACGGAGCAGGGGAACGGCGAATACTGGGGTCTCATCGAAGGCGGCAGCCAGGCCAACCGCTGCGACATTCTGCTGCGTGCCTTCATCCAGGGTGCGGGCGGAAAGATCGCCAACCAGGGCCGTGCGCTGACGGTGGACGGCAAAGCGCCTTATGACACGCCGGAAGTGGAAGCGGCGGTGGAGCTTTTGGCCGGCATCGTCGAAGACGGCAGCCTCTATCCCGATACCGCGTCCATCAACGCGCCGGAAGCAAGAGAACTCTTCGGCCAGGGCAAGGCGGCGTTTCTGTGCCAGGGCATCTGGTGCATCGGCACCTGGGGCAATGACCATCCCGAACTCAATTACGGCGTCATGGCGCCGCCGAAGAACAGCGCAAACGGCTACGCGGCGGTGAACGAAAACCAGACCTGGATGGGCATTTACAGCCAGACCAAGTATCCGGAGCAGGCGGCCAGATATCTGGAAGCCCTCTATGACACGGAAAACTACACCTATCAGTCCGATGTTGTCGGCTCCGGTTCCTATGTCTCGCCGACAAAGGGCGTCAACGAAGTGAGCATGACCAACCCCGTCATGCTGGAGTATTATGATGCCGCTTCGGAATGCATCAACATCCCGCTCCTGACCCAGCGCGATCCGGTCTTCTATGATTTCTACGCGACGGTGCAGGGCGTGGACCCGAGCTTTGCGAATATCGCACAGGGTATCCTCTCCCAGGCGCTTGATGATCCGATGGATGCGCTGCGCACCCTGACGGAAGCGGAGACCGCCGCATGGCAGGCAGCCTGCGACGCGATCGGCGTGGATTTCTCCGATATGGAATTTGAAAACTGGGAAGCGGGCAAGGATTACACGGAGGCGGATTACGCCAACCTGCCGTAAGAAAAAAAAAGACGGGGGCCGTGAAGCTTACGGCCCCCTTATTCCCGCGGAAACATGACGGCTTCAAACAGACGCGTATCGGCTTCGGTACGCGTCTGTCCGCCCATGAGGGTACGCGCGCCCGGTTCTTCCGTGATGACAATGCTGCATTCCCTCAGAATGTCCGCGTCTTTTGCGGGAAGGGGAACGGCAGTCAGGACGGGTGAGGCCTGAAACGGCAGACGCACATCGGTGATCTCCGTCTGCAGCGTGATCTTACCGCCGGAAAGCGTCAGCACCGTGTCACAGCTTTCGATGAAACGGTCCGCGTTTTCCACGATCAGGCAGACAAAGTCCAGCTCCTTCAGATCGACGGAAAGAGAGGAAATACCCGCCATCTGTTCATAGGGATCCGCTTCTGTGCTATCATATTGAATCAGATACTGGTTGAGGGAAACAAGGACTTCGCCGTTGCCGTTGATGTCCTCGCCGTATGCGGACAGCGCATGGGAAATGGCATGGACGCTTTCGTCCGACAGACGGCGGGAACCGACATAGCCGATCACATAATCCGGTTTCGGCGACGAGAACGCGTCGGCAATGAGCCACGCAATCACGCCGGCCACCATAAGAGCGGCGATGATGCGGGGAAGGGTATAGTCCAGGAAGACCTTTCGTTTCATGGTTTTGAGTATAACAGAAAGCATGTTGTTTTGGAACAGTGACCGGCCGGGACCGGGTGTGGATCCCGACGCACCGCGGAAAAAAGGAATACGGAGATTCTGGGAGCTGCTGTGGAGCGACGGAAAGAAGTACCTGATCTGCAATCTGATCTGTGTCCTCTTTTTTGTGCCCTGTGCGCTCACGGTGTCCTACGGCGTGTACGCAGGGCGGATGCCGGTGACGCTCCTTGCCGGTCTTCTGTCCGGCATCCCTTTTCTGGCCGCGCGTTACGGACTCTTTGACACCATCCTGCGCTCCCTGCGGGATGAACCCTCCGACTGGTGGCCTTCCTTCCGCCGCGCCATCGGCAGCGCATGGAAACTGTATCTGCCGGGGGGGATGCTCTTCGGCGCGTCCTTTGCCGCCGCGTCCTTTCTGCTGTACTGGAAGTTCCGGGCGCAGGAAACGGACGGTGTCAGTCAGTGGGTCATGCCGATGCTCTATCTGTTGCTGCTGTTCATGGTCTTTGTTTCGGTCATGCCGCAGATGGCGGTGTTGGATGAGTCCTTTCCGCGGATTCTGTTCAACGGCCTGCTCTTTGTGTTCGGCGCTTTGCCGCGGGTGCTGGCAGCCGCCCTGCTGCAGCTGGTTTATTGGGGACTGGTCATCGCGCTGTTTCCCTACACGTTGTTTTTGCTTCCGCTGACGGGCTTCTGGCTTGCGGACCTGACCGGCTGCATGCTGCTGTACCCGCAGCTGGACCGCATCTACCGCATTGAGGAAACACTGAGGGCACGCAGGGAAGAAGAAGACAGGGCACATCTTGCGGCACGTTTCGGCGAAGAAGAAGCAGACAGAATCATGCAAAAAACAGAAGGGAAAGGGACGGAAGCGTTATGAAGGAAAACATCCTGATTCTGCACGGCGGCGCACCGACGGCGGTGATCAACGCCTCTCTTTACGGCGTCATCACGGCAGCGAAACAGCATCCGGAAACGGGACATATATACGGGGCGAGACACGGCACGGGCGGTCTGCTGCGTGATGATCTCATCGAACTGGAACGCATCGGGGAAGAACGTCTGCAGAAGCTTCCCTTTACGCCGGGCTCCGCGATCGGTACTTCGAGGGATGTGCTGATGGCGCAGGAATATGCGCGGATGGCGGAGGTGCTGGAGCAACGGAAGATCGGCTGCGTGCTGATGACCGGCGGCAACGGCACGATGGACGCCTGCGGAAAGCTGTTTGAGAGCTGCCAAAAACGCGGCAACGGCATCCGCGTGATCGGCATCCCGAAAACCATCGACAATGATCTTGCGGTGACAGATCACAGTCCGGGCTACGGCAGTGCCGCACGCTTTGCAGCCCAGAGTGCGAAGGAGCTTAGCGCGGAAGTGGCAAGTCTGCCGATCCATGTCTCCGTCTTTGAAACCCTGGGGCGCAACGTCGGCTGGATTGCGGCAGCTTCTTCGCTTGCGCGGGACGGGGACGGCCTCGACCCCGATCTGATTTATTTTCCGGAACGCGCCTTTGACGAAGAAGTCTTCCTTGCCGATGTGGAGCGGCTGTCAAAGGAAAAGCCGGGCATTGTCGTTGTGGTCTGTGAGGGACTGAAAAATCCGGACGGTGAATCGATTGTCGCGCCGGTCTTCAAAGACGCCCGCTGGGCATATCCGGGAGATGTTGCGGCGCATCTTGCAGCTGTCATCATGCGGAAACTGGGCTGCAAAGCAAGAAGCGAGAGACCCGGCATTTTGGGAAGAAACGCCGTGGCACTGCAAAGCGCGGCGGACCGGGAGGAAGCGCAGCTTGCCGGAGAAGAGGCCTTTCGTGCGGTCATCGGCGGGGAAAGCGGAAAGATGGTTTCTTTTCACAGGGTCAGCGACGCGCCATACCGGATCGAAACGCGGCTGACAGACCTTTCTGAAGTGATGCTGACGGAACGCCCCCTGCCGGACGCGTTCATCAACGCGGAAGGAAACGGCGTCACACAGGCCTTTATCGACTGGTGCAGACCCCTGATCGGCGGAGCATTGACGGAAATGACCCTGCTGCACGACAATGTGTGACAACCGGGCGGATGATATGCCGTATTCACTCGGCGTCTATGATGCGCGGTGCTGCGCCTTCCGCTTTTTGAATCCATTGCAACAGTTTTTCTCTTAATTCCAGACGCACCGGCGTGTATGCCGGATCCCCGATGAGATTGTGGAGCTGATACGGATCCTTCCTCATGTCGTAGAGATAATCATCCGCGTAGACATCGGAGGCCGCCTCTGCACCGCCGTTGATGTGCGGCGCGTACACTGCATACATATACTCCGCCGTGCGGATATAGCGCCCGCAGCGGCTCTCGCTGATCTGACCGTAAGCTTCATTCGGGCGGTCGGGGTCTTCCGTTGTGACCACCTTGCGGAGGTCCTCGCCGACCATCTTGCCGCCGACATCCACACCCGCGAGGGAGAGAATCGTCTTCGGCAGACTCTCCGTGCTGACAATCCTGTGCTCCACCCTGCCGCCGGAAAACACGTCTCCTTTGATAATGAGCGGCACATGGGTGGCACTGTCATGCGCGGAACGCTTGTAATCGTCATAGCCGTTTAAGTGCCCGTCCGTATTGCGCGTGCGGAAGTGGGAGCCGTGGTCCGAAGCATAGATGATCACCGTGTCCTCATAAATACCCTCTTCCTTCAGCCGGTCGATCACGCGGCCCAGGTTCCGGTCCAGTGCCTCACACTGTCCGAGGTAGTCCGGATACTCCTCTCTCGCGTCACCGCCGAGCGCTTCCAGATCCGGCGGAAGCTTGCAGTCTTTATATTTTTCCTTAGAGCCCTCCGGTCCCTCGTAATGCCCGTGGTCGTTCTGGTGATGCGGTTCGATATGGGAGATCGTCATAAAGAAGGGCTTTTCCTTATCCCGTACCGCAAAGAAATCCAGGGCAAGATCCGTGATGCAGTCCACGCGGTAGCCCTTGAAATCGATCCGGTTGTTGTTCTCGTCAAACACATAGCCGTCATAGCCGTGCGAAGTAAACTCCAGCATGTCCGCCACGCGCCAGAAGCCGGTATACCCGCCGCGGTACGCCGGCGGCACCGCCGTGACCGAATGATCAATGCGCGGTTTCTGCTCCATCTCCCCTTCGCTCGCGAGATGCCACTTTCCGATGTATGCCGTCTCGTAGCCGGCCTCTTCGATGTAATTCGCCAGTGTTTTGATGTCATGCGGCAGCATTTTGCTGTTGCGGAAACAGCCCGTTTCCGTGCCGTATTTTCCGGACTGGAACAGCGCACGGCAGGGACCGCAGACCGGTTGCGGGGAAAAGGCCCACGCGAAGCGCAGCCCCTCGGAAGCCAGCTGATCCAGACGCGGCGTCACCGGCAACTCCTGTCCGTAACAGCCGATGGTGTCATGCCGCTGCTGGTCTGAAAAATAAAAGATGATGTTCGGTCGTTTTGTCTGTTGCATTTTATTATTATATCGTTTCCCTGAAAAATTCACAAATGCAGGCTCTCGTTTTTACCGGAAGAGATGCAGACGGCGTTGATTGCAATGATAGAAAAAAGGAAAGAAATGCTGTAAGGTTTTTCCTACCCGAACAGCAGCAACAGCACGCCCGCCGTGGCCATAAAAACATAGAGCAGCGTTTTGATTTTCGGCAGGGTCAGCCGCCGGAACAGGATAAAACCGAGCAGCATCCCGGCAAAGGTACCCGCAAGCGCAAAAGAGCCGGCAGGCAGCATATCGGCGGTGAAGGTGCCGGCGGTGAGATGCGAAACGAGCGCCACGGTGCCGGCAATCAGGAAATAGGCCTGGACGGAAGCGCTGTACGCGTTTTTGTCATCCGAAACCGAAAGCAGATAGGCGGCCATCGGCGGACCGCCGATGTTGAAGATGCCGCCGGCAAATCCCGTGACGCAGCCGACAGCAAGTCCTGTTGTCACGGAAGGCCGCAGCTTTACTTTTTTGCTGAAAAAGAGAAACCAGGCCGTCAGCAGCAGAAGGGTGATGCCGAGGATTTTGTGCAGGAAGGTCTCGGAAAACGTCAGCATCATCCGCACGCCCAGAAAGGAGCAGACAAGACCGCTCGCCAGGCAGGGCAGGATCAGCTTCCAGCGGATATGCGGGAACAGACGGATCACGAGATAGCCGCTGACCAGCATGGCCGCGACATGTTCAATGGCTGACGCGACGCGGAAGGGAATCCACAGCGGCCAGAGTGACATCACAATGATGGCAAAGCCGATGCCGCAGCTCGCCTGCACCAGTCCCGCCACAAAAGCGACGGCGGGAATCGCAATCCACGCGGCGCTTTCCATACCGCGTCAGGACGGCAGCACGATGGCCTGTGACAGATGTCTCGGCGTATCCGCGTCCAGTCCCTTCAAAAGGGAAAGATGGTAGCCGAGGAACTGTCCGATGAAACCGGTCATGGCGGTGCTTTGGATGTCGTCGTAAGGGAAGGGCAGATCCAGGCAGCAGTCGGCAAGGGCAAAGGTTTCGGAAACATGCGCCCCCACGGCCAGCGTATACGCACCGAAGGATTTCATCTGTTCCAGCAGCGCAAGATCGGAGGCCGCCGTTTTCGAATGGGGGAACAGAACGATCATCGTGTGTCCGTCCACGAGGCTCATGGGACCGTGCCGGTATTCCATCGTATAATAAGCTTCCGAATTGGAGAGGCTCATTTCCTTGATTTTGTTCATGCACTCATTCGCGACGCCGTAGTGCACCCCCTGTCCCAGCATGATGAACAGATTGAAGTCCGGGCGTGCCTGCAGGACGGATTTTGCCGTTTCATCCGAGCGCTTCAAAAAGGCCTCCGCGTGGGAAGGGTAGTCCCGCAGATCTTCGATGAGGTCTTTTCTGCCGGCCGCGTGGAAGGCAATCAGCGAAGTCAGGTAAAGCATGCCGGTAAAGGAACCCGTCATGATAACGCTTTCCTCCTCCGCTTCCGGACAAAAGACCATGAAATCGTTGTAGGCTGCCGCGTCTTTGTCGCAGGTGACGGAGAGGGTTTTGACGCCGTCAAATGTGCGCGCACGGTCGATGGCCATGCGCACCTCCGTCGTGTAGCTTTTTCTTGTAATTGGCAGCACCAGCGTGCGCTTCCCCTTGAGAAAGGTTTCCGGAAAATGATACAGCTCCGAGCAGCAGACCGCGCGGGCGGGCACGGGATTCAGTGAGGCAAAGGCCTGCGCCGCCGACTGCGCGAGGTAAAGGCTCGTGCCGCAGCCCGTAAAGATCAGTTCGTCGTATGTTTCCGCAAACACCGTTTCCAGCGTGGCGTGAATCTCCGGAATGCTTTTGTTCAGCGCGGCAAAAATCTCCGCCTGCCGGTACATCTCACGATAGGTGATCGCGCTGTTTTGTTTTTCCATGACCCCGTTCTCCCTTCTGATGCGGTGTGTGTTTACGCTTTGCCTTCGGAACCGGCCAGGCGGATGATGCCCTTGATATCCTCCGCCAGTTTGTCGCTTGCGTACTGCGAAATCTTCCAGGAATGTCCCGCGTGATCCAGGCTGTCCAGCCCCTCCCGGTAGTGGTTCACATACTTCCAGCGGATCTCCGTTCCGAAATTGATTTTGGCAACGCCGAGACGGATGGCCTCGCGGATGACCTCTTCCCGCATGCCGGTGCAGCCGTGCAGCACCAGCGGAAGATCCGTAAACTTCCGGACCTCCTGCAGCACATCCAGGTGAATGTCCGGCTCGCCGTGATAGTATCCGTGCGCGTTGCCGATGCCGATTGCCAGTGTATCCGGTGCGCAAAGGGAAAGAAATTCCTTTACCATCTCCGGGTCCGCGATGTTTTTGTTTTCCATGGCCGCGCCCGTTTCATCCAGGCGCAGCAGTTCCCAGATCTCCGCTTCCACCGGCACCTGATACGGCTCTGCCATACGGAGCACCTCCGCCGTAAGGGCGGCGTTTTCTTCCACCGGCCTGGTGGAACCGTCGATCATGAGCGAGGTGAAGCCCAAGTCCAGCGCTTCCCGGCAGATTTCGGGACTGTCGCCGTGGTCAAGGTGAATGGAAACGGGAACGGAAACTCTATCCGCGCACCATTTTGCCACCTCGGCGAAAAAGTCGTTTCCGGCGTAGGCACCGGTGGCGACATAGTGCGCAAGGATGACGGGAGAGTGCAGCTCCTCCGCCGCCTTGCAGATGGCGCGGATGATATCGAAGCTGCCGCCCTGCGTGTTGATCGCGGGAATCGCGTAGCCTTCCTTTGCCGCCCGGACAAGCTGCGCGGCGTTTGTTGTCAGCATGATCTGTCCACCTCCGAAGGAATTATTTTTTTATTTAACTAATTATATTATAATACAAGGGATAAAAGAGACAAAGGTATTTTTTCAATCGGAGCGCAAAGGGGAACGGAGGTGGAAGGTATGGAACTGTATCGCGACAAAACACAGCCGGTGGCGGATCGGGTCGAAGACCTGCTTTCCCGCATGACACTGGAGGAAAAAGCCGCGCAGCTCTGCGGTGATCTGGCGGCGTCCTTTCTGACGGAAGGAAGGGTAGACCGCGAAAAACTGAAGGAAAAGTTTTCCGAAGGCCACGGACGCTTCACGCAGTTTTCCATGACGGGACTCGGCAGTCCCATGCGGATTGCGGAGATCGTCAACGAACTGCAGGACTTTTTCGTAAAGGAAACCCGCCTCGGCATTCCGGTTGCGCTGCAGACGGAAAACCTCTGCGGCTATCCGGCGAAGGGCGGCACCATGTTCCCCGCGATGATCAACCTGGGCTGCACCTGGGAACCGGCACTCGCGGAAGCGATGGCGAAAATATCCGGGCAGGAATCCCGCGCGGTCGGCCTGACCTCCGCAATGAGCCCGGTGATCGACGTTTCGAGAGACCCGCGCTGGGGCCGGACCTACGAGTGTTTCGGCGAAGACCCTTATGTTGTCAGCCAGTTCGGCATTCATTATATCCGCGGAATGCAGAGCGAGGGCATGAGCTGCATCGCAAAGCACTTCCTCGGATATGCGGAAACCCAGGGCGGTCTGAACACCGCCGCCGCCCGCATCAACGACCGGGAGCTGTACGAAGTGTTCGCGACGCCCTTTGAGGCGGCGGACAGGATGGCACATCTCGGCGGCATGATGGCAAATTACGGTGAAATCGACGGCATGCCCGTGATCACAAACCCGCGCATCGCAAGGACGCTGCTGCGCGACACCATGGGATTCCGGGGGGTGCTGACTTCCGACGGTGCCGCCGTCCTCAAACTGTATACCTACTACAAACTGTCAAAGACTTATGAGGAAGCGGGGCTTCTGGCGAAGAAGGGCGGCTGCGACACGGAAATCCCCGTCGGCGGCGCCTTCCGGAAACTCCCGGACCATGTCCGTGCGGGAGAACTGGATGAGGCACTGATGGATGAATCCGTGCGCCGTGTGCTGAAGGTGAAATTCGATACGGGACTGTTTGAAAACCCCTACTGCGATACGGAAAAGATTTCCGTTTCCATGAACACGCCCGAAAAGAGCGCCCTGTCAAGAACCATCGCGGAACGCTCGCTGGTGCTGCTGAAAAACGAAGGCGTTCTTCCGTTAAAAAAGGAACAGAAGCTGGCAGTGATCGGACCGCACGCGGACAGCCTCCGCTATCCGGTCAGCGGCTACACCTATCCCGCCTATATCGAGATGCTGACCGCCGGTGCCTCCGGCCGCAAAACCACCTTCCAGGGCATGGCCGACGAGCAGGCGAAGGCGGAAACGGAGGAGCTGCCGCGGGGACCCTTTGCCGCACTGATGGAAATGTATGCGGAGGGAAGGGACGGAGAGTTGGACGACATGAACACGATCATCCGCGGCATGGGCGGAAGAACGCTGAAGGAAGCGCTTTCGGACAGCCACGGGATCCTGTACGCGGAAGGCTGTTCCATTACCGGTGACGGGACGGAAGGTTTTGCGGAAGCCGTGAAAGCTGCGGAAAGCGCGGACGTTGTCATTATGGCACTCGGCGGCAACAGCGGCTGGTTCAACGTGACGGGCGGTGAGGGAAAGGACCGGCAGTTCCTGGATCTGCCGGGGGTTCAGCAGCAGCTCTTTGACGCGGTCGCCGCCGTCGGGAAGCCGGTGGTGCTTGTATTGTACGGACCGGGCGTCTTTGCGGTGAACGCTGCCGCGAAACGGGCGGAGGCTGTCGTGCAGGCCTTTTTGCCCGGACAGTTTGCGGGTGAGGCGCTGCGGGATCTTCTGGACGGCGTCTTTTCTCCTTCCGGAAAACTCACGATGTCGATACCGCGCAGCCCCGGTCAGATCCCCTTGTTTTACTATCACAAAAACGGCTCCGGCTACCGCAGCGGGGCGGATGCCGGCAATGCGGCCATCTTCTCCGGCGGCTATGTGGACGGTGAGGACAGTCCGCTCTTTTGCTTCGGACACGGTCTTTCCTATACGGCATTTGCGCTTTCGGATTTGCAGACGGAGACAGAAGAGGTGCCGACGGACGGCGTCATCAGACTCCGCTGCCGCCTGAAAAACACCGGCAGCCGCGAAGGCGCGGAGGTGGTGCAGCTTTACAGCAGCTTTTTCGGTGCGCATGTGACGAGGCCGAACATCCAGCTGCAGGGCTTTCATAAAGTCACGCTGGCGCCGGGGGAAGAAGCGGAAATCCGTTTTCAGCTGGATACGGCGCAGCTCGGTTTTTATAACGAGGACATGGAATTTGTCGTGGAGCCCGGCGAACTGACGCTCTTTGCCGGCACCAGCGTCGAGCATCTGCCGCTGCAAAAAACCGTCCGCCTGACGGGCGCAAAAAGAAACGTGATGGGAAAACGCGCCTATACCTGCCCCTCAGAGGCGCAGACGCTTTAGGCGGGAAAGGGGAGGCCGTGCCCGCCGCTACGCTGATGATCAAACCGGTGTCCGGCCGCTGCAATATGCGTTGTAGTTACTGCTTTTACGCGGATGAACTGCAATACCGCAGTGCCGGGCAGGAACCACGGCGCATGTCCGAAGCCGTGCTGGAGACTGCCATCAGGCGGGTCCTGCGCTCCGCGGAAGGTGCGGCGCATTTCCTGTTTCAGGGCGGGGAGCCCACCCTGGCAGGTCTTCCCTTTTATGAATCCGTCCTCCGTTTCCAGAAGATGTACAACACAAAGGGACTTCGCGTCACGAACGCCATCCAGACCAACGGTCTGCATCTTTCCGCTGAAATGATCGCGTTTCTGGCAAGGGAGCAGTTTCTGACCGGCGTTTCCCTGGACGGAACGGCGCTGGTGCATGACAGCTGCCGCAGGGATGCCGCCGGAAAGGAAACGTACGGCGCTGTGCTTGCAAATCTGGACCGCCTGCTGGAAGCGGGAGTGGAATGCAACGTTTTATGCGTGGTGACGGAGGTTGCCGCAAGGCAGGCAAAGGAAGTCTTCCGGACGCTTGCGCCGTACCGCTTTCTGCAGTTCATTCCCTGCATGGATCCGCTTGAGGGGCAGCCGGGGGCGTATGCACTCACCGCGGAGGCTTACGGCCGCTTCCTTTGCGAAACCTTTGATCTGTATGAGAAGGCGTGGCAGCAGAACCGGGCGGTCAGCGTCCGGACCTTTGACAACTGGATTCACATGCTGGCGGGAGGGCAGCCGGACAGCTGCGCCATGGCGGGGATCTGCGGCAACGCCCTGATGATGGAAAGCGACGGCAGCCTGTATCCCTGTGATTTTTACGGCACGGATGAATGGCTGCTCGGCAATATCGGCGAACACTCTTTTTTGAAGATTCTGAAATCCGGAAAAGAAACCGCGTTTCTTGAAGCCTCACATTCCGTTCCGTCACAATGCCGCGACTGCCCCTGGTACCGCCTTTGCAGAAACGGATGCCGGCGGGAGCGCGACCGGCAGACCGGCATTCACCGGCACTGTGAGGCGCACCGGATGTTTTTCTCTTATGCTTACGAAAGGATGCGCCGCATCGGCGAAAACCGCAGCGTCCCGAAATACTCCGGCCGGTGAAAATCCGGCGCGGGGGTCGCAATGTGATTCCAGCACTGGAAATGGGGCGTGGCGGTTTCGTCGCCGCATTTGTAGAAATTGCAGCGTGCTTCCGCGGGACATGTCCCTTCGGGAAAGAGAAGCGTCAGCGGCACCGCATAACGGATGCCCCAGCCGGTTCCGTCCTGTTCCGTTTCAATCCGGAAGAAAGAACGGTAGGGCACATCCGTTTGCAGGCGCGTCCGGTTCCCGCGTCCTTCGCCGAAGGCGGCCTTGAAGGCGCCGGCGGGATTGGCTTCAAAATTCCAGTAGCCCTTCCCGGGTTCCGGTTCGATAAAAAATTCCAGACAGCTGTCCAGATGCACCGGCGCGTTGTCCTCCGTCACGCGGGAAAGCGGCTGCGCTTCTTCCGCAAACAGCCGCACATGAAGCGCGTCCGCCGCCACCGCCAGCTGCGCGTAAGCGGGATAGCACAGGGGATGCGCCGCCCAGGGTGTCAGGCGGATCTCCGCTTTCGGAACGGCGTCCCATTCGATTTCTTCCATGTAAATTACCGTATAGGTATTGGTGTCGGACATATGCTTTCTCCCCCGGAAAAACTTCAGCTCTTTTCGGGCGGCACACATTCCCCGCCGCCGACAAAGGTATGCAGCACATGCAGTTCTTTGTCCAGCACGACAAAATCCGCGTACGCGCCCGGGGTGAGCACGCCATAGTCCTGTTCCAGCCGCAGCAGTTTTGCGGGATTTTCCGTAAAGAGCTTCAGCAGCTGCGACAGGGAAGCGCCGGTCCAGGCGGAAAGATTCCGCAGTGCCGTCGCTGCCGTAAGCGTGCTGCCCGCACGGCCGCCGCCGTCTTTGAGCTGCGCGTCCCCGTCCTTCACCACGATGTCATTGACGCCGAGCTTGTAATCGCCGTCCGGCAGTCCCGCCGCCATGATGCTGTCGGTGATGGCGACGGCCTTTTCATAACCCTTTGCTTTCAGAATCAGCCGCACCGTGCCGGGATGCAGATGCCTGCCGTCGCAGATGATCTCGCAGTACACCGCGTCATGTTCGAGTACGGCACCGAACAGGGCGGGTTCGTGCTGGTGCAGAAGCCGCATGGCGTTTCCCGTGTGTGTGGCGGAACGCGCACCGTTTTGGATGGCACGCACGGAGGTTACGTAGTCCGCATCGGAATGACCGAGGGAAACCTCGATGCCCATGTCGCGCAGCGCGGGAATCATCTCTGTCGCACCGGGAAGCTCCGGTGCGAGCGTAATATAACGGATCTCTCCTCCGGCTGCTTCCTGGTATTCCCGGATCAGTTCAAGATCCGGTGTGCAAAGCAGATGCTCCGGCATGGCACCCTTGCGCGAAACGGCAAGGAAGGGACCCTCTAAGTGAATCCCCAAAAGACGTGCGCCCTTGTGCGGAAGTGTTTTCCATTTCCTGTACTCCGCAATTTCGTGAAGTGTCTGTTCCTTTGTATCCGTAAGGACGGAACAAAGCCAGCCGGTCACGCCCTGCGTGGCAACAAAGCGGCAGACGGTTTCAAAGTCTTCCGCGCTCGCATGGTTCACGTCCACCCCGTAAGCCCCGTGGGTATGCACATCAAGGAAGCCGGGCACGACGGTCTGCCCCTCAAGATCCCGGACATCTTCACCGGGGAGCGCCTCAACCGTCTCACCGACCGCGGCAATCCGCCCTTCCGTCACGCGCATCGCACCCCGCACAAATCCGCCGTTCAAAAAAAAGTTTCCGTTGTGAAACAACATACCGACACACACGCTCCTTTCGAGAGAATTAATTATTTCATTTAACAATATATATTATAATACAGGCAGACAAGAGTCAAAGGGCAGGGCTCTTTCATGAACCTTGAATGAAAATCGGATAGTAGCAGCAATTACCAAGGGCTATAGGAATTATACAAAATTTCCTATGGCCCTTGATTTTTGCTGCTTGTAGGGGTATACTATCCATAAGTATAGGTATACGC
>JAFZLB010000077.1 GCA_017551665.1 Lachnospiraceae bacterium | reverse complement strand
TCGGCACGGACAATCCGCTGGAGGATTCCGCGAGCCTGGACATTTATCTGAAGGATGTCTCCAAGCAGCCGGCACTGGTGGCCTATGTGGAGAGTGTCAATATCGTGCGGCAGGTCAACCGCTCGGAATCCGTTGCCAGCACCTTTACGGCGCTGGGCAGGATGCTGTCCATCATCTCCATGACCATCATCATCCTGCTGATCGCGGTTTCCGTATTCCTCATCAGCAACACCGTTGCAATTGGTATTTCCGTCCGCAGCGAAGAAATCGGCATCATGAAATACATCGGTGCGACGGACTTTTTCGTGCGTGCGCCCTTTGTCATTGAAGGCATCATCATCGGTCTGATCGGCTCCATTCTGCCGATGGTGATCACCTTCTTTTTGTACCGCTACGCGGTGTCGTATCTGTCGACGCATTTCTCCATGCTCAACGTCATGAGCTTTCTGCCGGTGGAGGCCTTCTTCGGAAAGCTCCTGGTGATTACGGTATGCGTGGGTGTGGGCATCGGCTTTTTGGGAAGTTTTATCACCGTGCGCAGGCATCTGCGCGTGTAAGAATTTCACGGAGGACGGGGTTGTGAAGAAAAGAATCTGCAGGGTACTTGTGTTGGCTCTGGCCATCGGCGCGTGCCGTTTTGCGATGACACTTCCGCAGGAAGCGGAGACGGCGTACGCGACGGAGGATCAGATTGACAAACTGAAAACCCAGATCAGTGATTCGAAAAGCGAGCGGGATGCCCTGAACGCCCAGAAATCGGATCTCGTGAAAATCCGCAATCAGTTAAAGCAGTCCAAGGAAGATCTGAACAATTACATTTATCAAGTGGATTCCCAGATCGGCACGATCCAGGGAAAAATCAATGACCTCAGCGCACAGGCGGAGGTGAAGCGCGGACAGATTGCCAATGTGGAAGAGGAACTCGAAAGCGTGCAGCGCGTACAGGAACTGCAGTATGAGCAGATGAAGGAACGCATCAAGTTCATGTACGAGCGCGGCAATTACATGACCTTCGACGTGCTGGCCGGTGCGGGGGATTTCTCCGATATGCTGAACAAGGCACAGTACGTGGTGCAGCTTGCGGAGTATGACCGCATGAAGCTGCAGGAATACATGAGCACCGTCGCGATGGTGGAGCTGACAAAGGAGGCGCTGGAAGAGGAAAAGCTGACCCTTGAAGAGACCATCCTTCAGCAGGAGCAGGAAGAGGCCAATCTGCAGGCACTGATGAACGAAAAGCAGAATGAAATCTACGGCCTGAATGAGGACATCGCCACCCAGGAAGAAAAGATCAAGCAGTATGAGGCGCAGATTGCCGCGGCCAACGCGGAGATCGCGGCGATGGAAAGCGAGCTCAGCAAGCTGCAGGTGAATTACACTTATAACGGTGAGCCCTTCATCTGGCCCTGTCCGCAGGCAACGGTGCTGACGAGCCCCTTCGGGATGCGCGTACATCCGATTTACAAAGTGAACAAGCTGCACTCCGGCGTGGATATGGCGGCGCCGGGCGGATCGCCGATTCTTGCCGCGGCGGACGGTTATGTCCTGCGCGCGGGATGGCAGAGCTCCATGGGCAACTATGTGATGCTGGCGCATTCGGATTCCCTCGTGACCGTGTATATGCACGCGAGTGCGCTGTATGTCAAGGCGGGTGATACCGTGACGGCCGGGACGACAATCGCCGCGGTCGGTTCGACCGGTGATTCCACCGGCAACCATCTGCATTTCTCCGTCCGCGTGAACGGACAGTATGTGGAGCCGCTGAACTATCTGCCGAAATGGACGGGGAGGAAGAATTTCTGATGATGCAGGATACGGAACAGACACAGATGACACCTCCGGCACCGGAGCAGCTGCCGGAGCAACCGGAAGGAAATAAAAAAAGCGGGCCCTCGTTCTTTGCGGGCTTTGCCATCGGTCTCGCGGCGGCAACCGCGATTTGCATTGCCGTCTTTCTGATCTGGTATCGCGTCGCGCCGGGAAAGGTTTCCGGCGGTTCTGCTGTTCCCGCCGGTGCGCAGGGCGGAGAAGAGCTTCTGAATCCGGAAGCGATCAACAAACTCAACGAACTGAACGAAGCCATTGACGCGTATTACTACAAGGACAGCGAGGTGGACATCGAGGCGCGCCGCAACGGGATGTACGACGGCCTGATTTCTTCGCTGGGGGATCCTTACGCGGCCTACTATACCGCGGAAGACCGCCAGGCGCAGCTGGAACAGCTCAGCGGTGTGTATTACGGCATCGGTGCCTATGTGACGATGCACCAGGACGTGCGCCGCGTCTATATCTCCGGCGTCATTCCGGATTCTCCCGCGGAAGCGGCGGCCATCCGGGAAAACGATATCATCTGGGCAGTGGACGGCACCTCGACGGAAGGTATGGAAACGGAGGATGTCGTTTTGCTGATCCGCGGTCCCGAGGGAACGAAGGTCACGCTGACACTGCTTCGTGACAATGAGGAAATTGAGATCACCGTCACGCGCGGCAAGGTGGAATCGCCGACGGTCACCCATGAAATGATGGAGGACGGCATCGGCTATCTGCAGATCCGCGAATTCGACGACATCACGACCTCACAGTTTGACAAGGCCATGCAGGAGCTTTACGCGGAGGGGATGCGCGGTCTGGTGCTGGATCTGCGCAGCAATCCCGGCGGAAGTCTGAAGGCGGTCGTGGAAATCTGCAACCTTCTGTTGCCGGAGGGAGAGGTGGTCTACACGCTGGATAAGTACGGCAATCGCGAGAGCTATACCTCGGACGGAACGCATGAGATTCAGATTCCGCTCGTGGTGCTGGTGAACGGCAACAGCGCTTCGGCTTCGGAGATTCTGGCCGGTGCGATTAAGGATTACGAAAAGGGAACGCTGCTCGGCACCACGACCTACGGCAAGGGCATTGTGCAGCGCATCTTTGATTTCGACGATGATACCGGCGTGAAGCTGACGGTCAGCGATTACTATACGCCGAAGGGCAACAACATCCACGGCGTCGGCATTGAGCCCGACGTGGTGCTGGAATTTGATCCGGACGCCTATGAGAAGGACGAAACGGACAATCAGCTGGAAGAAGCCAAAACACTGGTTCTGGATATGATTCAGTAGAAAAGAGCATACGTTCTGTGCAGATTGCTTCTTTTCAAAGAAGCGATTATCATGTATGATTAAATTCCGTTCAGTCGTAACGGAATTTTTTCATCTGCAGTGTTCCGGAGACCTGCGTTTCGCGGGAAATTCACGGTGATTGTTGTAACAGCCTGTTGGGGATCATTTCGGGGGGAGGTCTGTTATGCGGATCAGAGCTTGTGTCAGTACGGATACGGGAAGCGGAAAGGGTGCCTGCACGGACGCAGCGGTGCTGAAGGTGGCGAGTTCTTCGCGTTACGGAAGAATTGCCTTTGCCGTGTTATGCGACGGCGATGAGGAAAGCTACGGCGCGGGAAAGGCCTCCGCCATTGTGGCCGAGCGGATGGCGGAGTGGTTCCAGGACGAGCTGCCGGAAATACTGCAGGACGCGGAGCTGGAGCTGATGCGGGCGGATGAGCTGACCGGCGGCGCGCGGATGCTGACGGAGGTATTGAAGACCGATGACATCCGTGCGGGCTTTACCTCCGGCATGTTTGATCTCGCGCAGGAGAGAATCCGGATGCGTCTGCTTGAAATCGCGGATGAACTGAATACGCGCATCACCGGCTACGGCAGGCTGCACCGCATGCATCCGCGGACGGCCATGACCTGTCTGCTGCTGATGGGCTGTGATTATCTGATCATGCGCATCGGACCGACCCGCGCCTTTATGACCACGGGGGACAGCCGCGTCCGCATGCCGGCGGAGGATGAGACCGCAGGCATTTTCGGGCAGGAGGATGTGCGTCCCGTCTTCGTGCAGGGAAGAGTGGAAAAGGAAGCGGGCGTGCTGTTGTATTCCGACGGTTTCATCCGGAAGCAGGATCCGGAGCTGCTGAAGAAACTCTTCCATAAATATGCCCGTTACTCGGAACGCCGCATCAACGATACCCTGCGCAAGCTGACACGCTTCGTGCGCAAGCGCGGTGAACGGGAGGATGCCTTCGCGGTATTCTTATCCTGTGTCCGCTGAGGTGCGGGAATGCTGAAGCGCGGCAGTGTCATCAACGGAACATACCGGATTGTGGATGTGCTCGCACACGGCGGCATGAGCAATGTCTTTCTTGCGGAAAGCGTCCATGCCGGTGTGCGCTGGGTGATCAAGGAGGTGCGCAGGGGCACGTCCTTTTCCGGCGATTTTCTGACGGAGAGCTTACGCAAAGAAATCAATACGCTGAAGCATCTGGAACACCCTTCCTTAGTGCGCGTCGTGGATGCGCTGACGCATGAGGGCAGTCTGCTGATGGTGATGGAATATGTGAAGGGGCGCACCTTGCAGCAGGCGCTGGAAGAGGAAGGCGCCTTTTCCGAACCCCGTGCCGCCCGCATCGCGGAACAGATCCGTGACGCACTCGGCTACCTGCACAGCAGGGGCAGACGGATTATCTACCGTGACCTCAAACCCTCCAACATCATTCTGCGGCCGGACGGAAGAGCGGTGCTGATCGATTTCGGCACGGTGCTCCGGAAGGGAGAGCGAAACCTTGTCACAGTCGGCACGCCGGGCTTTGCGGCGCCGGAGCAGTTTGCGGAAGGTGCGCGGCTTTCGGAGGAAACGGATATTTACGCAGCGGGGCGGACGCTCATCGCCATGATGACGGGCGGAGCGCCGGAAGAGGAGCGGCTGCGCGGGATCTCGCGTCCCATGCGCCGCATCCTTTCCCGCAGCACTTCCCCGCAGGCCAAGCAAAGATACCGGCACATGGCGGAGATGCATTACGAGCTCGGGCACATGCACGAATCCGGTCTCGTGGCACAGATGGAGCGTCTGGCCAAAATCTCGGTTTTTCTCATGTTCTTTGTGCCGGCCGTCGTGTATGCGGTACGCTTTGCGACGGGGACGGTTCCGCGGGCGCTGCCGGCGGCGGTGTTTGCGGCGCTGGCGTTGCTGGTGTTCTGGCGGGCGCGCGTGATCGAAGCCTGCTTCGGCCTGTTCGGCTACACGGCAAGGTCCGGTGTGCTGCGCGCGCTTTCCAGTGCGCGGGTGAACGGGGTGTTCCGCATCGGCAGGGACATGATCGCAAAGGACGTCATTTCCTGGCAGGACGTGGAGCTGCCGCTCGATGATCCGATGACGGATGTCAGGATTGATTTTGACAGGGGAAAAGTGAAGTTTATCGTGATGAACGGATTCACGCTGGAGCGTGACGTGATGGTCACGCTCCGCGAGAATTATCAGGTCAGGGCATAAATCAAAGGGTTTGTCCCAGCATCCAGATGACCTTGGAGAACTGCTCGATGTAAGCGTCCGCCTTGGCGGAAACGAGCGGGTTGTTCGCCTTGTCCGCCGCAGCCTTGACGGCCTTTGCGCTGTCTAAGAGATACTTGTAATCCGCAAGGATCGCCTTCAGGGCCGTTGCGGAATTGACAAAGCCGGCCTTGGGCTCCGTGATGTCGGAGAGCTTCAGGAACTCCTTCATCGTGGAAGCGGGCTTGAACTTGCACTGCAGCATCACCTCCGCCACATCGTCAACGCCTTCGTTGATGGCATCGTAGTACTCTTCAATCTTGGCATGTACCGCGAAGAAGTCGCCACCCTTCACGTACCAGTGGAAGTGCTGCAGCTTATGATACATCACCACAAGATTGGCAAGAAATTTGTTTAACAGTTTTTCCATGTTGTTCGCCTCCTTTGGAAATTAGGAATGATTATCAGTTTCTAAAAACCATTATAGCACGCGGAAAATTTTGTGCAACCGTTTTTTTCTTAAAAGAATCTTAAGACAAAAGGAATGAAATGTGGTACAATGAAATTCATGGGGAAACAGGGTTTCGATCATGAACAATATCTGAAATTGCAGTCCGAACGGATCCGCGAGCGGATCGACAGCTTCGGCGGCAAGCTCTACATGGAATTCGGCGGCAAGCTCTTTGATGATTATCATGCCTCACGCGTGCTGCCGGGCTTTCATCCCGACTCGAAAATCCGGATGCTCGCACAGATGAAGGACGACGTGGAAATCGTTGTCACGATCAATTCCGCGGATATCGAAAAGAATAAGGTGCGCAGTGATCTCGGCATCACTTATGACATGGACGTGCTGCGGCTCATCGACGCCTTCCGCGGCTACGGTTTTTATGTGGGAAGCGTCGTGCTGACGCGCTTTGACGGAAGCGAGGCCGTGACGGGTTACCAGAACCGGCTGGAGAGTCTCGGCATGAAGGTGTACCGTCATTATTCCATTCCCGGTTATCCGCTGGACGTGCCGCTCATTATTTCCGAGGAAGGCTTCGGGCGCAATGAGTTTGTGGAAACAAAGCGGCCGCTCGTGGTGGTGACGGCGCCGGGACCGGGCTCCGGCAAGATGGCGAGCTGTCTGTCCCAGCTGTACCATGAGCTGAGGCGCGGCGTCAAGGCGGGCTATGCCAAGTTTGAGACCTTCCCCGTCTGGAATCTGCCGCTGAAGCATCCGGTGAATCTGGCCTACGAGGCGGCGACGGCGGATTTAGATGATGTCAACATGATCGACAATTATCATCTGGAGGCTTACGGCGAAAAGGCGGTCAATTACAATCGCGACATCGCCGTGTTCCCGGTGCTGAACGAAATGTTCAAAAAGATCTATGGTGAGTCACCTTACAAATCGCCGACGGACATGGGCGTCAACATGATCCGCGCCTGCATCACGGATGAGGAAGCGGTGCAGGAAGCGGCGAAGCAGGAGATCATCCGCCGGTATTATAAGGAACGCTGCGAGCTGCGCAAGGGTCTTGGTCGCGATGAAATCGTGGAGAAGCTGGATCTTCTGATGAAGAACGCCTGCATCGGCATCCAGGACCGGCCCGTGGTGGCGGCGGCCAATCTCAAGGCGGAGACAACGGGCGGACCCGCTGCCGCAATCGCCCTGCCGGACGGAAGGATCGTGACCGGCAAGACCAGCTCCCTCATGGGCGCGTCGAGCGCGATGATCTTGAACGCGCTGAAGGCACTGGCCGGACTGGACGATGATCTGGAACTGATGGAAGCCTCCATCATCGAACCCATTCACCGGCTCAAGGTGGAACACCTCGGCAACCAGAATCCGCACATGCATATCGGGGAGGTGCTGATTGCGCTGACGATCTGCGCCGGGACAAATCCCGACGCCGAAAAGGCGCTGGCGCAGCTGGACAATCTGGCAGGCTGCGAGGTGCATTCCTCCGTCATTCTCTCACAGATCGACGAGCAGACCTTTCAGAAGCTCAAGGTGCATCTGACCTGCGAGCCGACGTACCAGACCTCAAAGCTCTTTCATCGTTAAGTCTCTTTGGAGTTCCGCATCGAAAGATAATGATAATACGCGCCGAGCATCGGGGCGAGATATCCGTGCGCCGCGGAGGCAATGAAGGTATTGACCGTGAGCGGCTCGATCATGTATTTTTCCATGGCGGCGCGGATGCGGGGCAGGAGAAAACGGTGCTGCGTCATGGCCGGCCCGCCGAGCACCACGATTTCCGGGTTGAGCACATAACAGATCGTGGAGATGCCGCGTCCGATGACCTCGCACATGTCGTCGATGGCACGGACGCAGTCCTTGTCGCCGTTTTTCGCTTCTTCGAAAATCCGTCCGCTGCCCCAGGGCAGAGAGAGATTGCCTTTGATCGCGGCGACCTTGCGCACCAGCGCGTCCGTGGAAGCCAGGGTTTCAAAGGTGGAGCCGTACATCGGCAGATAGCCGACGGCGCAGGCGGAAAGGGAATGACCGCGCCAGATCTTTCCGTCGATGATGATGCAGGCGCCGACCTCGTCGCCGATGGAAAGACATAAGCTCGAGCGTGCGCTCATGGCGGCACCGGACACATCCTCCGCCAGTCCCGCGCAGTTGAAGGCGTTGTCCGTTTCGCAGGGAAGGCCGCAGTGCTCCCGGATCAGTTCCTTCCAGTTCGTATCGGCGTAGTCCGGAAGAAAGGCCGGTGCGTGAAACACGATGCCGCGCACGGGTTCCACAATGCCGGCGGTCGCGATGCAGACGGCCGACGCGTCAAACTGTTCCTTCCGCTCCCGCACGATGCGCAGAACCGCGTCACGGATGCCGGGGCCGCCGTTTGCGGGAAGATCAATGCAGTCTTCCTGCAGCAGCACGTCCGCGAGCCGGATGGTCCCGCGCGTCTCATGGGCGCGCAGCACCCCCGAGCGGATGCCGGTGGCGTGAATGTCTATGGTGATGTAGCGTTCTTCCTTCATATCTGCTTTGCTCTTGTTTTCGTCAGTTTGCACTCCGCACCTTTTTGATGGTCTGCTCCATTTTTTGGATGGCGTCCTGCGGCGCCAGGATGCGGACCTTACCGCCCAGCGCGAAGATCCAGCCGAAGAACTGGTCGCTGACGGACACTTCCACATTGGTGATGAAATGATCTTTCCCGTCGGGGCGGATCATAATCTCTTTTCCGAAACGGTCCAGAATGACGCCGATCATGCTGTTTTCGCAGCGCAGCTTCACATCCGTGACCGCTCCGCCGAACATGCCGAAGCTGGACTTGGCGTATTTTGCGGGATTGAACTCTTTGAACACGGCCCGGCCGTCGCGCTTTTCGTCCAGCATTTTGATCCTGCGCATTTTGTCGACGCGGTAGTGCTTGATCATTTTGCTGTTCGTACTGTAACCGATGAGATAATAGTTTTCGTCATCCCAGGCCAGCGTCCAGGGGCTGGTGCTCAAGGGCTCGTCATAGCGCGGCACGAGTTCCTTTTTCAGATTCCAGTTCAGGTACTCAAAGGAAATCCGTTTGTTTTCGTTGATGGCGGCGTGAATGGCGTCGACGTTGTAATAAATGCTCTCGTTCATGGTCTTCACGCGCCCGCTCACCATGACCTGCCGGTTCAGCTCCTGCGCTTCGTAGCGGCTGGCAAACTGTTCGAGCTTATGAATGAGTTCATGGGATTTGCGCTCCGTGATGAACTTGGAGGACTGGATGGCGTCCACGAGGAGCTTGAGCTCGGCCAGCTCAAACTGTTTGTTCACCACATGATAATGATAACCTTTGCCGACGGCTTCTCCCTGCACCTCCAGACCGAGATGCTCCAGCGCCGCAAGGTCATCGTAAATGCTCTTGCGGTCCGCGGTCACGTCATAGCGCCCCAGCTCTTCCAGGATCTGCGCCATGGTGATGTAATGATCTTCGTCGGTGTGTTCCAGCATGATTTTGCTTAAGTGATACAGCTTGAGTTTCTGGTTGGATCCCTTCGGCATGGCAGCCTCCTTACGGTGCGGGTGCATCAACGCTCTCTTTCATTGTACCACACTCCCCGCCTGCTCTGCCATCTCGCCATGAGCACTTATGCGGTGACAAGCTGAAAGCGAAGTCAGCGCATTACGTGCGAGGCATGCCGCGCCCTTAGCGCATGTTCTTTATGCGCTTAGCCGCGCGGCCGTGGCAGAGCGTAACATATCGCTACAACATTCCGTCCTGCATCAGTAAGGTCTTCAGCACGGACAACTCACTGTTCACGCGCATGGCGGTTTCCTGCACCATATCCTCCAAAATCCCCTTCAGCGCAGTATTGAGCATATTTACACCGTCAATAATTTTTGCCAGAATACCACCCGTCTGCTTCAGATCCTTCTTGTCTTCATACAGATCACGATAGGTCAGCAGCAGGCTCTCCAACTGGGGAAGATAATATGTGGCCGTACGACGCAGCTTTTTATCAAGCGCAGGCTCTTTCCGGATTGCTTTTACCAGCCGGTTCAGGATACGCTCCGTCTCCTCCAAGGCAGTGCTGATGCCCCTGTCCGGAAGGATGTCGTTGTGCAGGCGTACGCGTTCCACAAAGAACATCAGCGTGTCCGCATGGACGGTTTCGCCCGCGATAAGTTCCTCCTTTTTCTTCCCGGCATAGTAGTCCTCCCTTGCATGTGCCGACAAAAAGACCATGTTTTCCTTCTCGTCCAGTACGTCAGCGGGAAGAAGCGCGCAGCGGATCATTTTGCGCAAACGTCTTTTGACGCGGCGCACACTTTGCGATGTGGCAAGCGCAAGTTCCCTGACGGACAGTACTTCCTTTTCGCCCGCGACATGCGCGTAACGCAGATAATCCTTTAACAGCCGATAAAGCCGGAAACGTTGATAGAAGAAGGTCGTTTGGAATTTCTCTTTCCTCCGGGAATATAAAGTGCAGATAAACAGGATGAACGTCGCCTGCAAAACAGGGAAGCACAACGAAAGCAGGGTCAGCAGGGCGACCGTACCGCTCTTGTAAGAAAGCAGCAGAACGAAAAGGCCGGGAAGCAGAAAAACTGCATCCATGTCGTTTGTCGCCTTTGAAAGGACAGTGGCTGCACACAGACCGGTATTCTTCTTTGCGGTGAAGGGAAGCTCCGGCAGGTTCCTCGTACGCAGAAGGATCTCGTCAAATTTCTTTTGCATCATCAAGTGGTTTTTCTGATTCTTTTTCATGACTGCTCCTGTTCTCCGGAGATTTCTCCGGTTTGCAGGATCCCGTTTCTTTCGTAAAAGAAAAGAGACCCTTATCGTAAGTGATACGATAAAAGTCTCGCTGCTTGCTCTGCTCGATCCGGGCTTTTTCAGCCGTCCTGACGGGTCTTTGCTCCGCCTTTCCCGGCGGCGCTACTCCCTTTTATCTCCTTCATCATACAAAATTTTAGCCCCGGTGTCAAGAATCGCGATGGCTTATCACTTCTCGTGGAAGCCGTTTCGTTACAATTCAGCGCCCAGCCATGATTTAGAAGACCGGTGTCATTCATTGTGACACCGACCGTTCATGTTGCTGTGTATTAAACTGGTTGAGAGGATATCGGCGCAGGCTTGGGACGGGCAAAGATTTCAGCAACCTTTTG
>JAFZLB010000076.1 GCA_017551665.1 Lachnospiraceae bacterium | reverse complement strand
CGGCTTTGACGACCCGGAGGGCAAGGGTGACGGCGGCACGCCGGAGGGCTATGTGATCTCCAACGGCGCGGTCATTTACGGCGGCGCCGCCGGTGCCTATCACATGGTGGGCTTTGACAAAGAAAACAATCTTGTCATCCGCGTGATGACGCCGGGCGGCGCCATCGGCGCGGGCGTGCGCGACGCGATCTGCGTGCAGCCCTGGTACGGGCCGACGCTGATTGTCGACGGAGAGCCCAGGGATTTGCGCGTTATGACGGACACGCTGGACGCGCGGACGGCCATGGGGCAGCGCGCGGACGGTACGGTGGTCTTTGCGACCGTGAACGGCCGGCAGGGCAATTCGCCGGGCGCGAACTTCCCAGACATGGTGGAACTGATGATGTTTCTGGACTGCGTGAACGCGTCCTGCCTCGACGGCGGCGCGTCCACGCAGATGTACTACAAGGGGGAATACCTCAATCTGTCCCCGACTTATTACGGACAGCGTCGTGTCGGGAACGCGTTTCTTGTCGCGCCGACAGCAGGGGGGGACGCTGATGGATGAGGTCAGACGGCGGCGCTTTCCCTGGTTCTTTCTGCTCTTTCTGCTGCTGATGATCGGCGGCGGCGTGTACGGCGTGCTGCGGATTGAGAAGTATCTTCTGCACCGGATGGAGGTGCTGGAACAAAGCAACCCCGACCCGGTGGCGGAAGAGATCGCGCAAGCGCTGGCGACAGGGGATTTTCAAAGCCTTCCGGTGACAATCGCGAACGGGGAACAGATCACGGGAGAGGTGACCTTCCGCGAGCTGTCCCGCGTATCGGACTTTGTGCGGGAGGCCTTTCAGGACAGGCAGGTCAATGTCGTTCCTTTGAGCGAATCCAATGGCGAGAGGATGTACCGCGTTGACGCCGGGGCACAGCCGGTGCTGCTGCTGACGCTGGCGGAAAAGAAGAAGGCGCTGGAATTCGGCTATTCCGCCTGGGAAGGAAAATCCGTGCAGCTGACGGACGGGGCGCTGTTGCCGGAAACGCTGTCCTTTACGGTGCCCGCGGATGATGTCATCACGCTGGACGGTACGGTGCTGGAGCGGGACGAAAGCGGCACAGAGGTTTCGGCGGTGCTGCCGCTTCTGTCGCAGCTGGTGTCCCTGGAGCTTGCAGAGCAGCCCTCGGTTGTCCGCTACAAAGCGGAGGGACTGTTCCGCAATCCCGAGGTGACGATCACGGACGCGACGGGCAGGCCTGTCGCCTTTACGGAGGAAGAGGGACATTACAAAGCGGGCTTTTCCGCGCCGGAGGGTTTTGCCGAAGAGCAGGAGGGGTGGATTCTTTCGATGATCGAGCCCTGGGGAAGGTATCTGACGGAGGACGGGGCGCTGGGGCCCGCCGTCGCCAAAGTCCGCGCGGGCACACCCGCCTATCACACGATCAGCAAGGCCACGGTGCACTGGACGGCCGGACATGCCGGCACATCCTTTGCGGACAAGTCCGTGGACAATTTCCGCTGCTATTCCGCGCTGTGCTTCTCCTGTGACGTGCATTACAAACAGACCGTGCATTTCCGGGAAGGACGCGTCTGGGATACCCACATGACCTGGGTCTTTGTGCGCAAGGACGAAAACGCGCCCTGGCTGCTCGCGGACGTGCGCATGCTGCAGCCGCCCGCGGCGGAAGAAGCGGAAAACGGGGAAACACCGTAGCGGGACACAACAATTTCACCTCCATGCGGTAACATCCCTACAAATGAGGGGTGTTTTTTTGCGCCCGGTGTGCTAAGATGGTTAAGTTATAGGAATAAAGAAAGGCACCATCCATGATCTTCGCGGATTTGTTTTTTATATATATCTTTCTTCCTGCCTTTGCGCTCTGTACGCTGATTGCGCACCTGATTGACGGAAGAGGCAGGAGCATGCGCTTCGAAAACGCGGTCCTCATCGTGTTCTCGTTCATTTTCTATGCCTGGGGGGAACCGATCTACGTGTTCCTGATTCTCTCCGGCGTTTTCGTGGATTATATCTGCGCGCTGACGGGGCATGAGCGTCTGGCCGTGGTCTTTCATGTGCTGTCGCTTGTGGTGTTCAAATACGGCAACCTGATTCTGGTCACACTGCACCAGGCGGGCGGGCCGGAGCCGGCCATTGACATCCGGCTGCCGATCGGCATCAGCTTCTACACCTTCCAGTCCATCACCTATCTGCTGGATGTGCGCAGGGGTGTGTGCGAACCGCAGCGGAATCCCTTTTACCTGTTTTTGTACATTGCCATGTTTCCGCAGCTGGTGGCGGGTCCCATCGTGCGCTACCGGACGATTGAACGGCAGATCCGTTCGCGCCACATTACCTCCGCCGATCTGGTCTACGGCGTGCACCGCTTTCTGACGGGACTCGCGAAGAAGGTGCTTCTGGCGAACCAGCTCGCGGAGCTGACGAAGGCGACGCTGGACGCGGACCCGCAGATGATGTCGACGGGCATGGCCTGGCTCGGGATTTTCGCCTTCGCGATGCAGATTTACTTTGACTTTTCCGGCTATTCGGATATGGCCATCGGCATGGGACGCTGCATGGGCTTCCATTTTGAGGAAAACTTCCGGAAGCCGTATCTTTGCGCTTCCGTCACGGACTTTTGGCGCAGATGGCATATCTCGCTGGGCACCTTCTTCCGGGATTATGTGTACATCCCGCTCGGGGGCAACCGTGTGAACACGTCAAGGCATGTGTTCAACATCATGCTGGTGTGGCTGCTGACGGGCTTCTGGCACGGCGCACACTGGAATTATCTGCTCTGGGGCCTGTATTACGGGCTGCTGCTGCTCATCGAAAAATACACGGTGCTGCGCAAGTCGGAGCCGGAGGACCGGGCGCTGCCGGGGCGGATTGCCGGGCATGTCGTCAGCTTTTTCTTCGTGCTGGCCGGCTGGGGCATCTTTTACTTTGAGGATTTTTCGCGGATGGGACTGTTTTTCCGGAACCTGTTTTTCGGCAATGTGGTGGCAAGCGATACGCTCTGCGCAAGCTTGTTCAAGCAGAATCTCTTTCTGCTGATCGTGTGCGTCATCGCCTGTCTGCCCGCGCCGCGCAAAAAGCTGCTTTCGACGGAATCGGTACCGGGCATTGTCTGGTCCGCGCTGCTTTTGGTGGTTTCGACGCTGCTTCTGATCGGCGAAACCAGTAACCCCTTTTTGTACACCCGCTTTTAGACAGGAGAGAGCGTCTTGAAGAAAAAGATTTATCTCATTTCCATCCTGCTCTGTTTCCTCGCCATCGAGGGCTTTCTGCTGTTCGCAAAACGCAGCGAGACCTCGGAACTGGAACGCCGCAAGCTCAATACCTTTCCGGAACTGACGGCGGAGGCGTACTGGAGCGGCGCGTACACGGAGGGGATTTCCGGCTGGTTCTCCGATACGGTGCCGATGCGGGACGCGCTGATGGAGCGGGCCATGAAGCTGATGAACGTCAAGGGCTTTTCCGGCGGCGGCGTGGTCTTTGTGGGCGTCGGCACGGAAGCGGAGCCCTCGGCAAATCCGGAGGGCGAAGCGGAACTGCCGGCCGAAAAACCCGCCGGCATGCATGTTCTTGCGGATATCTGGGCGCCCTATGAAGCGCTGGTGGATGAGCATGACCGCCTGATCGCGGAGGAAGAAGCGGCCAAGGCGCACCAGAACCAGCGGATTGAGAAGGATTACAACGGCGTCGTGGACGACCAGTACATTCTGGCCAAAAACGGTATCATCGTCACCGGCTCCGGCGCGCAGACCCGCGCGATGATGCTCTACGGCGGCAACCGGGACGTGGCGGTCAGCTACGCGCAGATGGTCAATCACTACAAAGAGGTGATGCCGCAGGTGAATGTGTACTGCATGCCGATTCCGACCTCCATCGCGTATTACTGTCCGGCGGAGGCGCTGCGCTATACCGGCTCCCAGGTGGACCGCATCAACGACATGATGGAGACCTTCAACGACAACGTGATCGGCGTCGATATTTACTCCGTGCTCGGGGAGCATACGGCAGAACCCATCTACTCCCGCACGGATCACCACTGGGCCCCGCTCGGCGCGTACTACGCGGCGCAGACCTTCGCGCAGCTTGCGGACGTGCCCTTCATGGATCTTTCGGAATACGAGGAAAAGCATGTCAACAATTATGTGGGCACGATGTACATGTGGTCCAAGTCCCAGCAGGTCAAGGACAATCCGGAGACCTTTGTGTACTATGAGCCGACCACCCTCGAATACCGGACGACCTATATCGATTACGAGGTGCAAAACGACAAGCCGGTGAGCGAGGGCACACCCCATGACGGCAAGTTTTTCATGAAATACCCGGACGGCCACAGCGACGCTTACTGCACCTTCATGGGCAGCGACAAGCGCATCACGCAGGTCTACACCTCCACGCAAAACGGCAGGAAGCTGCTCATCATCAAGGACAGCTTCGGCAACGCGGTGCCGGGTTATCTCTTCGGTTCCTTCCAGGAGGTGCATGTCATCGACTACCGCTATTTCATGCGCAATGTCGTGGAGTATGTGGCGGAGTACGGCATTACGGACATTCTCTTCGCGCACAATGTCTCCCATGCCACAACGCCCTACATCGTCACCTGCTGCGAAAACTTCCTGACGAGGTGAGGCCTGTTTTGCGTTTCGCGAACGCGGTGATGGCGGAACCGGCGGTTTTTTGGTACAATAGAGGGGATTGTTTTTGGCATGTTTCAGCAACAGGGGGAGAAGCGTCACATGCGGTTGTTTCTGGTGCTTCCTTGTTACAATGAGCAGGAGGTGCTGCCGGAGACGGCAAAGCGCCTGAAGGAAAAAATGAACGCACTTACGCAAAGCGGCACGATTGCGGAAAACTCCCGCGTGCTCTTTGTCAATGACGGCTCTTCGGACAAGACCCGGGAGCTCATTTCCGCCTTGCACGAAGAGGACGCGCTCTTCCAGGGGCTGAATTTGAGCCGGAACCGCGGCCATCAGAACGCGCTTCTGGCGGGGCTCATGACGGTGCGCAGCCTCTGTGATGTCTGTATCAGCATGGATGCGGACCTGCAGGATGACATCAACGCGATCGACGGGATGCTCGAACAATTCCGCGCGGGCGCGGACATCGTGTACGGCGTGCGGAGCGACCGCAAAAAGGACAGCTTTTTCAAGCGCTTTACGGCAAGGCGCTTTTACAAAACCATGCAGTCGATGGGGGCGGAAACCGTCGCGGACCACGCGGATTTCAGGCTGATGAGCGCAAGGGCGCTCGAGGCGCTTTCGACCTTCGGGGAAGTGAATCTCTTTCTCCGCGGCCTGGTGCCGCTGGTGGGCTTCCGCTCGGAGGTCGTGTATTATGAGCGCGGAGAGCGTTTTGCCGGGGAGAGCAAGTATCCGCTCGGGAAAATGCTGCACTTCGCGACGGAGGGGATCACCTCGCTTTCCGTCAGACCGATCCGCACGATCACGAAGCTCGGCTTTCTGATTCTTTTCGTGGCCGTGGCGGTGGCGGTGTACAGTCTGGTGCGTTACTTTACGGGACAGACGGTGCCGGGCTGGACGACAATCGTGCTGTCCATCTGGGCCATCGGCGGACTGATTATGATTTCGCTCGGCGTGATCGGCGAATACATCGGAAAAATATATCTGGAAACAAAGCACAGGCCGCGCTACGTGATCGAGTCTTATCTGAAGGACGAAGCGGATGAGGCGGATCTGAGGGATCCCGCAGTCGGGCAGTAAGGAGGAACGATGAAACAAAATCTGGACTGGCAAAACATCGGCTTCGGTTACCGCAAAACGGAGCTGCGCTACGTGTCCGAATACAAAAACGGACAGTGGGACGAGGGTGTGCTGACCGGGGAGGACATGATTACGATCACCGAATCTGCCGGCGTTCTGCAGTACGCGCAGACCTGCTTTGAGGGACTGAAAGCGTATGAAACCGCGGACGGACGGATTGTCTGCTTCCGTCCGGACTTAAACGCGCAGCGCATGATCGATACGGCGAAGCGTCTGGAAATGCCGCCCTTCCCGGCGGAACGTTTCTTAGAGGCGGTGGACAAGGTCGTGCGTGCCAACGAGTCCTGGGTGCCGCCCTACGGCTCCGGCGCGACGCTGTACATCCGGCCTTATATGTTCGGTTCCTCCGCCGTCATCGGCGTCAATCCGGCGGAAGAGTATCAGTTCCGCATGTTTGTGACGCCGGTGGGACCGTATTTCAAGGGCGGCCTGCAGCCGAACAAGGTCCGCATTTCTGACTTTGACCGCGCGGCCCCGCGGGGCACGGGCAACATCAAGGCAGGCCTGAATTACGCCATGAGCCTGCACCAGACCGTCCTCGCCCATGAGGAAGGCTTTGCGGAGAATGTATATCTGGATCCCGCGACGCGCACGATGATCGAGGAAACGGGCGGCGCGAACATCATCTTTGTGGACAGGGAAGGGCGGCTGATCGTGCCGGTTTCGTCCACGGATTCCATCCTGCCCTCCATCACCAGACGCTCCATCGTGCATGTGGCGAGGGAGATGCTGGGGATTGAGGTCATTGAGCGCATCGTCCGCTTCGACGAGGTTTCCAACTTCACGGAGATGGGACTTTGCGGCACGGCGGCGGTCATTTCGCCGGTGGGTCTCATCGATGATCACGGAAAGGAAATCCGCTTCGCCTCCGGCATGGAGACGGCGGGTCCCGTCATCACAAGGCTGTACGAGACACTGACGGGCATACAGATGGGAACGGTGGAAGCGCCCGAAGGCTGGATCCACGAGATTCCGTAAAGGGGAGAACAGGACTTGATTTCTTATCTGCGCGGTGTATGCGCCGAAACAGGCGAAGACCATATCGTGATCGATGTGGGCGGCGTGGGCTTTCGCGTCGGTGTTTCCGGAAAGACGGCGGCGACGGCCCCCGGCACCGGGGAACTGGTGACGCTCCACACCCACATGAGCGTGCGGGAGGATGACATTTCTCTCTTCGGCTTTCCGAGCAGGGAGGAGCTGCATCTGTTCCGGCAGCTGCTTTCCGTCAACGGCGTGGGACCGAAGGTGGCGCTTTCGATTCTGTCCGCCATCGGCGTCGACGATCTGCGCTTCGCCGTGCTGACGGGCGACACGCGCCTGATCACAACGGCCCCCGGTGTCGGCAAGAAGATGGCAGAGCGGCTGGTGCTGGAGCTGAAGGACAAGTTTTCTTCCGATGACCTTCTTCCGCAGGCGGCGGGCGGCGTCGTGCTGACGGGACCGGAGGGAGAAACGGACGAGGCCGCGGAGGCACTGATGGCCCTCGGCTACAACGCGTCCGATGCGCGGCGCGCGGTGGCGAAGGCCAGGGAAGAAGCGGGAGAGCGCCTGGAAACGGGACAGCTGCTGAAGGTGGCGTTGAAGTATTTGGGACGGTAAAGCATGATGTCGGAAGAGCGCAGAATACAAACCAGCCGCAGCGTCGAGCCGGCCCATACGGCGGAGGATACGCCGATTGAGGGCTCGCTGAGACCGAAGCGCCTTGCGGACTATATCGGACAGGAAAAGATCAAGGAGAGCCTGAAGATCTACATCAGCGCGGCAAAGGGCAGGCAGGAAAACCTGGACCATCTGCTCTTTTACGGGCCGCCGGGGCTCGGCAAAACAACGCTGGCCCAGATTCTCGCCAACGAAATGGGCGTGCATATCCGGATCACCTCCGGCCCCGCCGTGGAAAAGCCCGGCGAAATGGCGGCCATTCTCAATAACCTGCACGCGGGGGACATTCTGTTCATCGACGAAATCCACCGCCTGAACCGGCAGGTGGAAGAGGTACTGTACCCGGCCATGGAGGACTATGCCATTGATATCATGATCGGCAAGGGACCGAGCGCCCGTTCCATCCGCCTGGAGCTGCCGCGCTTTACCTTAATCGGCGCGACGACGCGGGCCGGTATGCTTTCGGCACCCCTTCGGGACCGCTTCGGCATCATTCACCGCATGGAATACTACACGCCGGAGGAACTGAAGACGATTATTCTGCAGTCGGCGAAGGTGTTGCAGGTGCCCGTGGATGACGCGGGCGCGCTGGAAATGGCCAGGCGCAGCCGCGGCACACCGCGTCTGGCGAACCGCATCTTAAAGCGGGTGCGGGATTTCGCAGAGGTGCGTCACGACGGCAAGGTCACGGAGGAGATCGCGAAGGAAGCGCTGGATCTCATGGACGTGGACGCGAAGGGACTGGACCACACGGACCAGAACATCCTGCTGACCATGATTCATAAATTCGAGGGGGGGCCGGTGGGTCTGGATACTCTCGCCGCGGCCACGGGAGAGGATGCCGGGACGATCGAGGATGTGTATGAGCCATATCTTCTGAAGGAAGGCTTTATTATGCGCACGCCGCGCGGACGCGTGGTCACAGAGGCGGGTTACGTACATCTGTTACAATTCAGCGCCCAGCCATGATTTAGAAGACCGGTGTCATTCATTGTGACACCGACCGTTCATGTTGCTGTGTATTAAACTGGTTGAGAGGATATCGGCGCAGGCTTGGGACGGGCAAAGATTTCAGCAACCTTTTG